>DASYZW010000776.1:0-4541 GCA_035945915.1 Verrucomicrobiia bacterium
TTCGTTCAGCGTTAGCGGCGGCAGAATGGTCGGCAGCCGCTTGGCCAGCATGGATTTACCGGTGCCCGGCGGCCCGATGAGCAATACGTTGTGGCCGCCGGCGGCGGCGATTTCCAGCGCGCGCTTGACGTTTTCCTGACCTTTGACTTCGGAAAAATCCACGTCGTCGTCGGTGTGCTGCTCGAACATTTTACGGGTGTCCACCCGGACGGGCGAAATTTTGGTTTCGCCTTCGAGGAATTGCGCCGCTTCACGAAGGTTCTGAACGGGGATGACCTGCAAACCGCTGACGACGGCGGCTTCGGCGGCGTTTTCCGCGGGGACAAGAATGCCGGTTTTCCCGGCGGACTTCGCCCAAATGGCGATGGGCAGGATGCCTTTGCCCTGGCGGACGGCGCCGTTCAGGGCAAGTTCGCCCACGGCGACGAACTGCTCGAGTTGGTCGGTTTCAATTTGTTCGCTGGCCGCAAGCATTCCCAGGGCGATTGGAAGGTCGAAGCCGGGTCCTTCTTTTTTCGTGTCGGCAGGGGCCAGGTTGATTGTCGTGCGGCCCATCGGGAAGGAGTAACCGGAATTCGCGAGCGCGGTCGTTACGCGGTCGCGAGATTCTTTGACGGCGGCGTCCGGCAGCCCGACGATGATAATGAGAGTGTCGCCGTAACCGGCGTTGACTTCGACTTCGACTGGGTAAGCATCAATCCCGGCCAGCGCGGCCGAACAAACCTTTGAAAGCATCGGTTTTTTATGGCCGGAACCGCGCAAAACTGCAATTCAATTCCTGCGAAAACCTGCCGGTACAGGAGGACGCGAGGAAAAATTGAGGAAATGGAATTTTGGATTCAACAGTTAGTGATTTACCGCTTTTTGGGCGAGCAATGAATATCTCCCGCGCCGCTTGAGATTGCAAAACCATCGGACCTCTACCCACGACTGGCGTGGCATATCGACACATTTTTTGGCCATAGGGAATGCAACAGGAAACGAAGGCCGAAAATGACACTTTTGTTGGGAAATCGGCAAATTCGATGGAAACGAAGGATTTGGACAGGATTAACAAAATCAACTGAATTTTTGACCGGCATTGAACAGCGCTAAACACTGTTAGAAGGTGAGACCGTGAGATAAACGATTCACGTTTCACATTTTAGCGTTTTCACTTTTTAACGAACCCGTTTCCACACTTGCCCCTCGCCGGATGGCATCTATACTTCCCGTCTATTTTTTATGAATCAAACACCTATTCGAGTGGCGGTCACCGGCGCGGCCGGGCAAATCGGTTATTCCCTGGTCTTTCGGATCGCCTCGGGCGCCATGTTCGGGCCGCAGCAGCCGGTCATTTTGCATCTCATTGAAATCGAACCCGCCTTGCCCGCGCTCGGCGGCGTGGTGATGGAGTTGGATGACTGCGCGTTCCCGTTGCTGAAGGGAATTGTGCCGACGGCGAACCTGGATGAAGGATTTCGCGGCGTGAATTGGGCGTTGCTCGTGGGCAGCGTGCCGCGCAAGGCAGGTATGGAGCGCAAAGACCTCCTGGGCATCAACGGCAAAATTTTCATCGGCCAGGGCCAGGCGATCCAAAAAAGCGCCGCCAGCGACGTTCGCATTCACGTCGTGGGCAATCCCTGCAACACCAATTGTCTCATTGCCATGAACAACGCGCAGGATGTGCCGCGCGACCGGTTTTTTGCGATGACGCGCCTGGACGAAAACCGCGCCAAGGCGCAGCTCGCCCGGAAAGCCGGCGTGGATGTGACCGCGGTCACGAATATGGCCATTTGGGGAAATCATTCGGCGACGCAGTATCCCGATTTTACGAACGCGAAGGTCAGCGGCAAACCCGTGCCGGAAGTCATCCGGGACGAGGCGTGGTTGAAAGGTGAATTCATTTCAACGGTCCAGCAGCGCGGCGCGGCCATCATCAAGGCGCGCGGGGCATCCAGCGCGGCCAGCGCGGCCAATGCCGTGGTGGACAGCGTTCGCTCCATTGCCGAGCCCACCGCCGATGGCGACTGGCATAGTGTCTGCCTGTGCTCCGACGGCAGTTACGGCATCGAAAAAGGCCTGATTTGTTCATTCCCGGTGCGCAGCAATGGCAAGAAACTGGAGATTGTCCAGGGCCTGCCGGTCGCTGAATTTAGCAAGGGCAAGATCGAAGCGACCGTCAATGAATTGAAGGAAGAACGCTCGCTGGTAACAGAATTGCTGCCGAAGTAGGACGGCAAGGATGGCGGTGGCAACGCCATAGGCACATATTGTTTTGTCCGGGCCGTTCGTGCGACTGCTCTTCTAACTGTCTCCGCATCCGGTGTATAGGCCGTAATTGAGATTTCCCAGCAATCCGGGACAAAATCAACCCGTTGACTGGCATAATGCATGCTGGTTTTTCCCTGAAGTATTGCGGCAATCCCGGAGGGGATTGCAATCACTTGGTCCGGCGTTGCGACACAATGTGACGCCGGGCCAATGGTTTTGATCGTTGGCGGGTCATGTTGATGCTTCGAAATTGGGTTGTCTTGAGTTGGTTTGTGCGCGGAACTTTTTATGAAAATACTTGCGTTTGTGGTCCTTGCGGCCGTCGGTTTTATCGCTTCGTCCGCTGTCGCCCAATCATTGCAAATGGTCAATGCAAATTATCCAGGGATCTATTGCCGATTTGATCCAAGTTGCAATGTTTCCCCGGCGCAACAAACCGATACTTTCGCGCCAACGAATGTCGCCGCGACTTGCGTCCTGATGTCGCGCAGTTTCGCGGGGAACTCGGTCGATACGAAAGGCCGTTACGGCTACGAATATGAGGTCACGATCAACAGCGGGGGCCAGACCACGGATACCAACCTGGTGACCGTGGATACGTTGACCCTGAAATTTGGCGAACTGGATTATTTCCCGTTCTCCGAACGCGCCAGCAACCAGGTATGGATGGTGATCGCGGGGGGGCCGGCCGGCCTGGCGCCCGGGTCCGCGACGTCCGATGGCAGCAAGGTGATTATTTCGTTCAGTCCGCCGCTGACGTTGAATACGCAGACCGATCAAACGACGAACACGCTCGTGTTTGGGATGATGTCGGACGCGCCGCCGGAAACGACTACGGCCATCCTCACGGGTTCGGCGTGGGATCCCGTTGGCGGCAACGTGGCGTTCAAAGCGAAGCTGCAGGCGCAAACGCCGTGACAGTGGCAGGGACACCGCGCTGCGGCATCAGCGCCCGAATAGCGGACGCAATGCGCCGGTTCGTGCCCTGCCAAAAAAGAGTGTTGGAGCGGATTGATATCCGCTGCCACGCTGCAAAAGAGTGCGAAGGCTTTTGCCTTTTTAGTCTTTCCTTTTTACTTTAAATGAATGGCTTTTGATTGTTTCCGCGAATTTGTTAACGCGCTCGACCGCGCGGGCGAGCTAAAAAAGATTTCGCAACCGGTCGCCACGGAATTGGAAATCACCGAGATCGCCAATCGCGAGATGAAATCTCCCGGCGGCGGCAAAGCGCTGTTGTTTGAGAAACCGACGGTGAACGGGCAGGCCGCCTCATTTCCCCTGGCGATCAACACGATGGGTTCCTGGAAACGCATGGCCATGAGCATGGGAGTGGAGTCGGTCGACGCCGCGGCCGCCGAGCTGGGCTCGCTAATGAAAGCGAAACCGCCGACCGGTTTTCGCGAGGCGCTCAAGCTGCTTTCAACCGCGCTGGATTTGCGCCATGCAAAACCAAAAATCGTCAACGACGGACCGTGCAAGGAAGTGGTTCACAAGTTCGACGCGCCCCCGAGCCGGAAAGAGCCGTGGCCGGCGGCCGTCAACGTTGATGCGGATGCGCGCCGCGCGGGCGCGCCGACGTTGCTGGACTTGCCCATCCTGCATTGCTGGCCGTTGGATGGCGGACGGTTTATCACGCTGCCGTGTGTCGTCACTCGCGACCCGGACACGGGCGAGCGCAATGTGGGCATGTATCGCATCCAAATTTACGATGACCGCACGACGGGGATGCATTGGCAATTGCAAAAGGTCGGCGCGAGGCATGGCCGGCGTTATTACGAGTCCGGCAAACGAATGCCGGTGAGCATATTCGTCGGCGGCGATCCCGTGTTTGCTTTTTGCGCGACCGCGCCGTTGCCGGACGGCCTGGATGAATTTCTGCTGGCGGGTTATTTGCGCAAAAAATCGATTTCGCTGGTCAAATGCGAAACGAACGACCTGGAGGTTCCCGCCAACGCGGATTTTGTGATCGAAGGTTACGTGGACCCAACGGAGCCGTTGCGGGAAGAAGGACCGTTTGGCGACCATACGGGTTATTACACTTTGCCCGAGCCGTACCCGGTGTTTCACGTGACGGCGATCACCCATCGCAAGGACGCCGTGTATCCGGCGACAATCGTGGGCATTCCGCCGATGGAGGATTTTTATATCGGCAGCGCGAGCGTGAAACTGTTCCTGCCAATCTTCAAAATGAATTTTCCGGAAATTGTGGACATGGCGCTCCCGGCGGAAGGCGTGTTTCACAACCTGGTTTTTGTCAGCATCAAAAAGACCTACCCGATGCAGGCCTA
>DASYZW010000777.1:0-2919 GCA_035945915.1 Verrucomicrobiia bacterium
TTGCAGGACGCCCAGCGACCCGCCCTGAAACCGGGCCGCATGCTGCTGCGGTTTGATGCCAAGGCCCCCGGCTTCTACTCCTACCATCTTCACCGACTTGTCACCCAGGAACGGATAAAACAACCCGATGGCGTTGGAGCCGCCGCCGACACAGGCGATCAACAGGTCCGGCAGTCGTTCTTCCTTATCCAAAATCTGGGCGCGGGCCTCGTCCCCGATTACGCGCTGAAAATTACGGACCATCAAGGGATACGGGTGGGCGCCGTAAGCGGTGCCGAGAATATAATGAGTGCTGCGAACATTTGTCACCCAATCGCGCATCGCCTCGTTCACCGCCTCCTTGAGCGTTTTTTGACCGGCATGCACGGAGACCACATCCGCGCCCAGCATTTTCATCCGGTAAACGTTCAATTCCTGCCGCCGGCAATCCACCGCGCCCATGTAAATGACGCATTTCAAGCCAAACATCGCCGCCACCGTGGCGGTGGCCACGCCATGCTGGCCGGCGCCGGTTTCAGCGATGATGCGCGTCTTGCCCATGCGCCGGGCGAGGAGGATCTGGCCCATGGCATTATTGATTTTGTGGGCCCCGGTGTGGTTTAGATCTTCGCGCTTGAGATAAATTTTTGCCCCTCCGAGATCGGCGGTGAGGCGCTCGGCGTAATATAGCGGCGTCGGTCGCCCGACGAATTCCGTGAGATAGTAGGACAGTTCGCGCTGAAATTCCGGGTCCTTTTGCGCCCGGAAATATTCCTCCTCCAACTCCATCAGCGGGTGCATCAACGTTTCGGGGACGAACCGCCCGCCATAGGGCCCGAAATGGCCCTGCGCATCCGGCAATGTTTCTTCTGCTACCGATTTCATCGAAACAGTCTCGCGCAAACCGTTCACGCGCGCAAAGGATTTATGCCTGGTTCCAGGGCTTCGACTTCGCCAGCCGCTTTTTGACTGCCGTTTCGACGCAAGGCGGTTGCAGGCCGCCGACTCGAACGATTCCCTTTAATTCATGACAATTCCTTGTGCCTAAAACAGGCGACCAGGTGATCGTTGACCATGCCTACCGCCTGCATGTGCGCATAACAGATTGTCGAACCGACGAATTTGAATCCGCGCTTGAGCAGGTCTTTGCTCAAGGCGTCAGAAATATTTGTCCGGGCCGGGACATCTTTCATGCTCTGGCGGTGATTGATGATCGGCTTTCCGTCGACGAATCGCCATTGATAGGCGTCAAAACTTCCAAATTCATCGCAGACTTTAAGAAAGGCCCTGGCGTTGAGAATTGCGGACCTTACTTTTAATTTGTTTCGAATGATGCCTTCATTTTTTAAAAGCGCCGCGACTTTTGATTCATTATAACGAGCGATCTTTTCGGCATCGAATTGATCGAACGCCTTTCGATAATTTTCGCGCTTGTTCAAGACCGTTCGCCAACTGAGTCCGGCCTGCGCGCCTTCGAGAATCAAAAACTCAAATAAGCGCCGGTCATCGTGAACGGGCACTCCCCATTCCTGGTCGTGGTACCGGATATACAGGTCATCCGTGGGCCAGGGACAACGGGTTTTATGGTCGTTCATACGGATCGGGCGGCGGAGATGAAGGCTTTGATCTTTTCGTGGTCCTTTTTCCCGGGCGCAATCTCTACGCCGCTGGAAACGTCCACGCCGAACGGGCGCACTTTTTGGATCGCGCCCGCGACATTTTCCGCCGTCAACCCGCCGGCCAAAAAGATTGGTTTGCCGAATCGTTGTGCCTGCACCGCCAAATCCCAATTGAACCGTTCTCCCGTTCCGCCCAGGGTCGTTGACGAATAGGCGTCGAGCAGATAGGCGTCCGTGGCATATTCGGGTATTCGTTCGAGTGTTTCCGGCCCGTGGACCCGGAACGCTTTCATCGTCATGATCCCGAACTGGCCGCAATATTCCGGCGATTCATCGCCGTGAAACTGGAGCAGGGTCAGTCCACATCCCCGGATTGCGCTGAACACAAATTCCTCCGGGGCGTTTACGAATACGCCGACCCGCATAATAAACGGCGCCAACCGGCTGTTGATGGCTTCGGCTTCCGGCAATTGCACGAAGCGCGGGCTTTTTTCATAAAAGATAAAGCCCAAAGCATCCGCGCCCGCCGCGACGGCTGCCTGGGCGTCGGCAGGATTCGTTATGCCGCAGATTTTTACTTTCGTTTCCATCCGGTAATTTCGCCTGAAATTAGATTAGAGCGGAGTTCCGCTCACTGCTACAATTTAATGGCCCCGTCAAATGGGGCTTTTTATTAAACCACGGCCATGCCGCGTTCGATTTATTTGGATTATAATGCGACAACACCGCTGGACCATTCGGTTCGCGATGCGATGCTTCCTTTTTTGGACGAAGTTTGGGGCAATCCTTCGAGCGTACATCATATTGGCAGACGAGCCCGCGCCCTATTGGACGAAAACCGGGAACGCGCGGCCCGATTTCTTGGCGCAAAGCCCAGTGAAATTATTTTCACCAGTGGCGGCACCGAATCCAATAATCTCGCGGTTCTCGGGACCGCCCGATTCCTGAGGTCAAAAGGCCGGCATCTCATCACATCGTCCGTGGAACATCACGCGGTTCTGAACTGTATTGATTTTCTCGAGGCCCGGGAAGGGTTTGAGGTTTCTCGTCTTCCGGTAGATTCCGAGGGGAGGGTTTCTCCGGAAGATTTAGAACGCGCGATCCGTCCGGATACGGTCCTGGTCTCTGTCATGGCCGCCAACAATGAAATCGGAACCATACAGCCGGTTTCAGAGCTCGGCGCCATCTGTCGCCGCCATGGAATCATCTTCCATACGGATGCGGTCCAATGGTTTGGCAAACAACCATTTGAAAAGATCGAACAATTTAACGCCGATCTTGTTTCCGTCTGTGCCCATAAGTTTCACGGTCCAAAAGGGGC
>DASYZW010000778.1:0-6171 GCA_035945915.1 Verrucomicrobiia bacterium
CGCAAGGCGGCCAGCGTCCCAACCTGGCCGCGCCCCCACATCGCCCGCAACTCCACCCAGCTCGTCGCGTAATCCACCGCGTCCACCATCCAGACAAACTCTCCGGCAACGCTGCCGCCGCACAAAGCGACCGTGTCCACCTCCAGCCAACCCGCTTTGCCCTCCTCCCACACACTCCCACGAATGGGAATCTGCTGCCGCAGCAACGTCCCGGGCCGTGTCAGCGAACGGCGCCCCCGCTCAAAGCGCAACGGCTCCAATAATCGATCCAACGTCCGTCCGCTGGCCATTAACAGCTTCTCCCGCACTTCCCCGGGCAAGCGCCGTTGGTCTTGCTCATAGGCCGGGATCCATTCGGGCAACATCGCCACCAACCGACGTCCACACGCATAATCGCTGCCCGCCCAGATCGGACGCAGCCACCGCCGCAACAGTTCAGGCTCATACTCCACCGGACGCCCCGTCATGATCCGGGGCCCACGCACAACCTCCGCCCCCCGCAAAGCTCGAATCGCTGCCTTGCGATGATAGCCCAGCAGCTCCTGCGCTTGATCCAACAGCTTCTTTTTGTGCCTGGCGCCAGCGCTTTGGTAGCGCCGCCGCAATTTCGTTAATACTTCCTTCCGTGTCCATTGACTCATGGTTTTGTCCATTCCGCCCACGGTAACACCCACTTTTGGCGCAACGTATCATTTTACCCCTCTCTCCTCCCCCTCACCGGTAACAAAACTTTTGGCGCAATTCGTGCGGGTGGTGTTTTGCCATTTGCAGTTTTCCTTAAATCGGCAATAATTCCTGTTCGCCATATAGGCAAATTGTATGAAACCCCAGGTTGAAATATATGATACGACCCTGCGCGACGGTTCGCAGGGCGAAGGCATCAATTTTTCGGTCGCGGACAAACTCCGCATCGCCGAAAGGCTCGACGCTTTCGGGGTGCATTACATTGAAGGCGGCTGGCCGGGGTCCAATCCCAAAGACATCGAGTTTTTTGCCCAGGCCAAAAAGCGAAAATTCAAAAACGCCCGCCTGGCAGCCTTCGGCTCGACGCGGCGCAAAGACGTCGCCGTGGAACAGGACGACCAGGTGCGCCTGCTGATCGAGGCCGCCACGCCGGTGGTCACGATCTATGGCAAGACGTCCATGCTGCACGTCAAAGAAGTGTTGCGCTGCACGCCGGACGAAAACCTGGGCATGATCGCCGATACCGTGCGTTATCTCAAAGACCACGGCAAATACGTGATCTACGACGCCGAACATTGTTTCGACGGTTATAAGCTGGACCCCGAATACGCGCTGGCCACGTGGCAGGCGGCGGAAAAGGCGGGGGCGGATTTTGTGGTGCTGTGCGACACGAACGGCGGCTGCCTGCCCGACGAGGTGGCGGCGATCACGCGCGTCGCCATCGGCAAACTGGCCTGCCGCGTGGGCATTCACACGCACGATGACATCGGGCTGGGCGTGGCCAACGCGCTGGCCGCGCTCAACGCCGGCGCCACGCATGTGCAGGGCACGATCAACGGCTACGGCGAACGCACGGGTAATTGCAGTTTAACGAGCGTCATCCCGTGCGTGGCGCTGAAACTGAAAAAGACGTCGGTGCCGGAAAAGTCGTTGTCCAAGCTGAAGGAGCTTTCGCAGTTTGTGGATGAAATGGCGAACGTGCGGCATAATCCGCGGCTGCCCTGGGTGGGGTCGGCGGCGTTTTCGCACAAAGGCGGCACGCACGTCAACGCGGTGCAAAAACTGGCGTCGAGCTACGAGCACATCGATCCGGCGCTCGTCGGCAATTCGCGGACGGTCCTGGTGAGCGATTTGGCGGGCCGCAGCAACATCGTGATGAAAGCGCACGAGCTGGGTTTCAAGCTGTCCAACGACACGCCGGAGTTGAAAACCATCCTGAACCGCGTGAAGGAATTGGAGAATGCCGGCTACGAATATGAAGCGGCCGAAGGCTCGCTCGCGCTGTTAATCGGCAAGACGTTGAAGCGCCGGGAAGCGCCGTTCACGGTGGACACGTATCATGTCTCGATGAGGCGCGACGCCAATGCCTCCATTTGCGAAGCGACCGTGCGCGTGCGCGTGGGAAACAAGACGCACCATGAAGTGGCGGAAGGCGACGGCCCGGTGAACGCGCTGGACGCCGCGTTGCGCGCCGCGCTTACCAAGTCGTTTCCCCGGCTTAAAAAGATCACGCTCACCGATTACAAAGTCCGGATCCTGGATTCCACGACCGGCACGGCGGCCAAGACGCGCGTGCTGATTGAATCTTCCGATGGCAAACGTGAATGGGGCACGGTGGGCGTGAGCGAGAACATCATCGAGGCCAGCCTGCAGGCGCTCGCCGAGAGCATGGAATACGCCTTGACGAAGACGTCCTGACGCATATACATCACGATGTCATATTCATGCCATGGGACAGCAGAAGAAAAGCAACTATCCGGCTCCGAAAGGTCCAGCGATGGATTGGAAGGAAGCGGCCGTGGCGGACACCCTGTCGTTTGCGGTGATGCGGCGATTGCGTTTGACCCGCGTCCTTTCCTTTAACGACCACTTCCGCCAATTCGGCGAATTTGAAGTGATTCCAGATAAATTTTCATGAGTGAAATTCCCAAAGCCTACGAGCCGCAAGCCGTCGAGGACAAATGGTACCAGTTCTGGCTGGACGGCAAATTTTTTGTCGCCGATCCGAAATCGTCCAAGCCGGCGTATTCGATCGTGATTCCGCCGCCGAACGTCACCGGCGTGCTCACGATGGGCCACGTCCTGAATAACACCATCCAGGACATCCTGTCGCGCAAGGCGCGGATGGACGGGAAGGAAGTCCTGTGGCTGCCGGGCACGGACCACGCGGGCATCGCCACGCAAACGGTCGTCGAGCGCACGCTCAAAAAAGCGGGAGAAATCAAGCACCGGGACGACCTGGGGCGCGAGAAATTCCTGGAACGCGTCTGGGAATGGAAGGAAAAGCACGGGGGAATCATCATCCAGCAATTGAAAAAGCTGGGGGCCTCGTGCGATTGGTCGCGCGAACGGTTCACGATGGACCCGGAATATTCGCGCTGCGTGCAGAAGGTGTTCGTGGACCTGTTCAAGTCCGGCCTGATTTATCGCGGCAAACGCATGGTGAATTGGGACCCGGTGGCGCTGACGGCGCTTTCGGATGAAGAAGTCATCATGAAAGAGCAGAAGGGCGCGCTCTATTATTTTAAGGTGGAAGTGGCCGAGGCGCCGGGAACATTTTTGACGATCGCAACGACGCGGCCGGAGACGATTCCCGGCGACAGCGCCGTGGCGGTGAATCCGAAAGACCCGCGCTATGCGAAATATATCGGCCGGCACGCGGTGCGCCCGCTGCCCGCGGAATTGCCGCGCGAGCAAAAGCTCATTCCCATCATTGGCGACGAGCACGTGGATTTTGAATTCGGAACCGGCGTGCTCAAAGTGACGCCCGCGCATGACAAGGCGGACTTTGATATCGGCCTGCGTCATAAGCTGGTCCAGATCGACATCATCCATCCCAACGGCCACATGAATGAATTGGCCGGCAAAGACCTGAACGGGCTGGAACGATTCAAGGCGCGGAAGGTTGCAGTGGAGAAGCTCGCCGAACTGGGCCTGCTGGAAAAAGAGGAGCCGTACACGAACAACGTCGGTTTCAGCGAACGCACGGACGTGCCCATCGAACCGCGTTTGAGCGAACAATGGTTTTTGAAATATCCGGGCACGGAAAAGTCCCGCGCGGTGGTGGCGGAAGGCAGAATGAAGTTTCATCCCGACCGGTGGGCGAAAGTGTATGACCATTGGATGGGCGGCATCCAGGATTGGTGCATCAGCCGGCAGCTTTGGTGGGGGCATCGGATCCCGGTGTGGTACCATGAAACGGCGAATACGCCGGAAAAACGGGACGGGCGGGACGAGCGATTTGTCCGGTGCCAAATCGAGTCGCCCGGCCCCGGGTGGGAACAGGACCCCGACGTCCTGGACACCTGGTTCAGTTCCTGGTTGTGGCCGTTTGCGACGATGGGATGGCCGGAACAGACGGAAACGTTAAAGAAATTTTACCCGACGACCGACCTGGTGACCGGGCCGGACATTATTTTCTTCTGGGTCGCGCGCATGATCATGGCCGGCTACGAATTCATGGGCGACCCGAAGTTCGGGTTGCCGGATGCGTTGCCGTTCAGGAACGTCTATTTCACGGGCATCATCCGCGACAAGCAGGGGCGCAAGATGTCCAAGAGCCTGGGGAATTCGCCCGATCCGCTCGACCTGATCGCCAAATACGGCGCGGACGCGCTGCGTTTCGGGGTGATGCGGGCTGCGCCGCTGGGCCAGGACATTTTGTTTGACGAACAAAACGTCGAGCTGGGCCGGAATTTTTGCAATAAACTCTGGAACGCCTGCCGGTTTCGCCAGATGGTCGGCAGCGCGGACGTTCCCGTCCAGGGGGAGATCGACCCGAAACTTCTGGGGGCGGATGACAAATGGATATTGTTGAAGCTCGACGCGGCGCTCCGTGAAATGGCCACGGCCTTCGCGGATTATAAATTCAGCGACGCCACAGCCACGTTGTATCGGTTTTTCTGGAGCGAATATTGCGATTGGTACATCGAGGCCAGCAAAGCCACGCTAACGCTGGGGCGTGACGTTGAAGCGGGCGGAGCGGGGGAGGCGAAGAAGGCGAATACTATTGCTGTGATTGATTTTGTCCTTTCGCACACATTGCGGATGTTTCATCCGTTCCTGCCGTTTATCACCGAGGAACTTTGGCACGGGATGGGTTACAGCGCGGACATGCCCGACAACCAGGGCGGGAAAACGATCATGTTCGCTCCCTGGCCCAAGCCGTTGGACGACGACTTCAAGTCCTTTTATCAATTGAGCGAGCGCGATGAACAGTTCATCGAGGCGCGCAATGGATTGGTCACGCAGGGCCGCGATCTCCGGCGCCAGGCGAATATCCCGGCAAACAAAAAGGTGAAGTTCGTGTTGAAACCAAACGGGCCGGGCATGGACGCTGAAGTGTTGAAACTGCTGCTCAACGCCGAGTCCGTGGAAGTGAATCCGGGGTTTGAACCGGGAAAAAATGTGCTGGCCGTGCGCCACGCGCTCGGAGATTTGTTCCTGCCGCTGGAAGGCCTGGTTGACGCCGGGGCGGAAAAGGGACGGCTAAAAAAAGAATTGGAGAAAATCGAAAGCGAAATTTCCAAGGTCGAGCAGAAGCTGTCGAACCCCAACTTTACGCAAAAGGTCCCGGCAACGGTGCTGGAAGAACACCAGAAACGCCTTGCCGACTGGCACGCGAAGCGCGAACATGCGCGCACCGCCCTTGCAGCACTGGGCTCCTAAACTATGGCCATTTTAAATCGCCGGCGCTATTTTCCTGCATGGCTGCTGGCTCTCCTGATAACTTGTAGCATGCCACCCATACTTTCAGCCGACACCGCCGACACCGCGCTGGCCCGGGCCGCGCAACTCGAACTGGACGGGCAATTCAAGGAGGCCTCGAATACCCTGCAAAGCGCGCTTGCCGCCGCGCCGTCCGCCGCCCAGGGCCGGCAAATCGGGTTTGAATTGGATCGATTGAACCGCATTTGCCAGGATTTTCCATTGTCGCAGGATGATTTGTTCAACGCGCTCCAGCAGTCGGTCAACGGGCTTACCAGGAATGAATTCGAGCAATGGGTCCGGGAAGGACGATTCGACTCGCGCCTCATTGATGGCCGGCGCTGGTTCATGCGCGCGAGCGTCTCGAACCTGTATTTTCGTTACCCGGACTTAACGTCGCGCCGCATGGATGGCGGGGACCGAACGAAGCTGGTGCAGGCGTTCCTGGCATCGTGCCGCGCGATCAAACAGGCTGCGATTAAGGAACACTCGCCGTATGTCCTGCCAAAACGTTTTGACATGACGATGACCGTGAGCGCGGATGCCGACGCGGTTGCCCCGGGCAACATTGTCCGCGCGTGGCTGCCGATTCCGCGAAATTATCCCTACCAGACGAATTTTGAAATTATCTCCAGTTCGCCGATGGTAAAGGAGGTTGCGCCCGGGGACAGTTCCATTCGTTCCGCCTATTTTGAACAGCCGGCGCGCGCCGGCGAGCAGACCACGTTTACGCTGCGCTATCAGTACACGCGTTACGGCGTTTCATTTGACATTGATCCC
>DASYZW010000779.1:0-1872 GCA_035945915.1 Verrucomicrobiia bacterium
AACGCCATCCTGGAAGCGCAAATCATACGAAATGTGGCGGATTTGATTGAGCAACACGGCTCAAACGTGTGGTTTGAAAAGAGCGCGGCGGCATTATGGACACTGGTAAAGCCGAAGAATTGGGCCGGCGCCGAAGCCACAGCAAAAAGCAACGATACGCTCGATGTCTGGATTGATTCGGGAAGTTCCTCGCGTGCCGTGATTGCCCGGCGTCAGGAAATTTCAGGCGCGGACAAACCGTTCCAGGCGGACATGTATCTCGAAGGTTCGGACCAGCATCGCGGATGGTTTCAGTCCTCGTTGCTGCTTTCCCTGGCCGGAAACGGCGCGGCGCCGTTCCGGACGGTGCTCACGCACGGGTTCATGGTGGACGCGGACCGCGAAAAAATCTCGAAGAGCAAACAAGGGCAGGGCGGTTATGAAAAACCCCAGACGGCGGATGCCTATGTGAAAAAATGGGGCGCAGACATCGTGCGGTTGTGGGTCGCCTCCCAGGATTTTCGAAATGATATTGTGGTGAGTGACGAGCGCATCAACAAAGTTGCGGAAAGTTACCGCGCGATTCGAAACGCCCTGCGTTATCAACTTTCGAACCTCTATGATTTTGATCCGGCGAAGAATACCGTGCCTGATGAAACATTAACCGGACTGGACCGCTGGATTCTTGGCGAATTCTCGAAGCTGCAAAAGGACGTCGTCGAAGCCTATGACAGGTACGAATTTCACGTGGTTTATCAAAAGGTTAGCCAGTTCGTCGCGGTTGAGTTGTCCGCGGTTTATCACGATGTAATTAAGGACCGCCTTTACACGGATCCGGCTAACTCCCATCGGCGTCGTTCCACTCAGACGGTTTTGGCGCGCCTGTTTTCCGGGCTTTGCCAAATCCTGGCTCCGATTTTGTCGTATACGGCGGACGAGGCCTGGGAATTCGTCCCGGGCAAAAGCGGCGGTTCCGTGCATGAAACGAAGTGGGAACCGATGGAGTCGAAGATTTCTGAAAAGGAAAAGAGCGACTGGGAACGCTTCTTTATGCTGCGCGAACAAGTGCTGCCTGATTTGGAATCTGCGCGACAGAACAAATTCATCGGCAAATCACTGGAAGCCAAAGTAACCCTGGCAGTGCCCGGCGAGTTTGCCGCCGCGTTGGCAGCGCGAGAGGACGTACGGGAACTGCTGAATGTTTCTCAATTGTTTATGGAGCCTTCCCGCGGCGCGAAATTGATGTGTACCGTGATGCGCGCCGATGGTGAAAAATGTGAACGCTGCTGGCGATGGGAATTGGATGTGGGAAAAACTCCTGAACACCCGACAATTTGCGGCCGATGTGTCGAAGCAGTCGGGCAGGCGTCACCCGGGCTTCGTTAAGGGCTTTCAATTTCGCATGCCTTGGGATTGGCGAGACGCCGGATGGCGCTGCCGTCGGCGCTTTGCGTTGGTAGCGGGAGCGTTACAGGAGCCTGGAAAGAGACGATACACTCGTTTAATTTGCCTCATGTGAGAGAAAAGGGCGGTTTTAAAGGGGATTTTGGGCGTTTTTATTTCAAAATAATCAAAAACAGGCATAAATACTGCTTTCAACCCATTCTTTAAGAGAGGCTTAACGGTCTTTCTTAAATAAACAAGGGCGGGCCGAAACCGCCTATTTCAGAGTGGTACAGCGCTGGAAATGAACCCATAAATGTTAGGCCCGTGATTTAGCCAATGAACCGAAGGTTGCGGATACTGCACTTGGAAGACGAGCCGGATTTTGCCGAGCTGGTCCGCACCATGCTCGCGCAGGACCGACTGGACATGGAGATCTTGCGGGTTGGCGACAAGCCGGCATACGAGGAGGCGCTAGCGTCGGAAAAATTTGATCTCATCCTTTCGGAC
>DASYZW010000780.1:0-2839 GCA_035945915.1 Verrucomicrobiia bacterium
ACGATAATTGAAAAGCCGCGGCTATGGTCCATTGAATCGCCGAATCTCTACGAATTGCGCACGACGATCGAGCCGTCGC
The DNA here is from genome assembly GCA_035945915.1 of Verrucomicrobiia bacterium. GTDB lineage: Bacteria > Verrucomicrobiota > Verrucomicrobiia > Limisphaerales > UBA11358 > UBA11358. The sequence goes on from DASYZW010000780.1 coordinate 80, forward strand.
GTAGCAGCGGACATGAGTCCGCTCTGACTGACTCGCGGAACAATCATTCGGCCTTGGGCTCCGCACAGTTTGCCGAACCATCGGACGATAATTCCGCCTCTCCTGGGGGAGAGGGCAGGGGTGAGGGCGAATTTCCGGCAACCGATCGGGTATCTGACTTCACCACCACCACCTTCGGCATTCGCACCATCCACTATGACCCGGACAAAGGGTTTTTTCTGAACGGGCGCCACGTGGAAATACAGGGCACGGCAAACCACCAGGATTTTGCCGGAGTAGGCATAGCCGTACCCGACAGCTTGCAAGCCTGGCGCGTCAGGAAATTGAAAGCGATGGGTTGCAATGCGTGGCGCACCGCCCACAATCCGCCCAGCGATGCGTTGCTGGACGCCTGCGACCGCCTGGGAATGATGGTCATGGACGAAAATCGTCATCTCGGCGACTCTTATCTGGGCCACAGTCCGCATGGGACGACCGCCACAAATCTCAGCGACCTGGCAACGATGATCCAGCGCGACCGCAACCATCCGAGCATCATCATGTGGTCCCTGTGCAACGAGGAAGGACTGCGCCAGCGTCCCGAGGGCAAACGCCTGTTCGCCGCCATGAAAACCGTCGTGCATCACTACGACAGCACCCGCCCCAGTACGTGCGCGATTAATTCGGATTTGCTGACCAATTCAATTTCCGATGAAGACATCATCGGCGTCAATTACCGCTACCGGGATTACGATAAAATTCACCAGGCCAATCCGCGCTTCACCATGTTCGGCAGTGAGGCAAACAATCAAAAAACCACGCGCGGCGAGTACGCCGGCGACAAGGCCGCCGGCATGTGCAATTCCTATGACCTGAGCGACAGGACCTGGCTGGAGCAGGTGACTCGGCCGTTCATTTGCGGCTCCTTTACCTGGACAGGTTTCGATTACAAGGGCGAGCCCAATCCGTACGGCTGGCCCGACGTGGGCAACCACACCGGCCTCATGGACGCCTGCGGTTTTCCCAAGGACAAATACTATTACTTCGAATCCTGCTGGTCGGATAAACCGATGGTCCACGTGATGCCAGGTACCTGAAATTGGCGCGTTAAACTCGGGCAAAATATCCGCGTGCTCGCCTTTAGCAACGCCAAACAGGTGGAACTGTTCTTAAACGGAAAAAGCCTGGGCAGAAAGGATATGCCGCATGACGACTTCGCCGAATGGGAAGTTCCCTGGCAGCCCGGGCAACTCATGGCCAAAGCCTATACAGATGGGCAGACAGTTGCGGCGGACACCGTCGAAACGACTGGCGCGCCGGTGCGAATCGAGATTTCGCCCGACCGGACTACGCTGAAGGCGAATGCGGAAGACGCGGTGGTGGTTCCGGTTTCCATTCTGGACGCGCAAGGCCGTGTCGTCCCGGACGCCAGCAATCATGTGACCTTCAGTCTTGCCAGCGATGGCTTCTTACGCTCTGGCGGTCTCACGGCCTCACCGTCTCTCTTCCTGCTGGGTGTGGGCAATGGCGACCCCGCTGACCACGACCCCGACAAATCGAACCAGCGGAATGCGTTTCACGGCCATTGCATGGTGGTTATTGAAGCCGGCGCCCGCCCCGGAACGATTCAATTGACCGCCAGTTCGCCCGGTCTGGTTTCCAGCGTGGTGAATTTCGAAGTGCAATAATTCGGACCAGCTTAGTTTTTTAACAGGCTGCCAGGGGGATCATTCTCATCATGGTCTTCGCGCCATTCGCGCGAAATTTTGCCGGCTTTTGTCGTTAAGAATCGGCCGTCCATCAATCCAAAAATTTACCACACGTGTGCCATCTCAGGACACTTGACGCGACCGTCAAACCGTGCCAGACCCTGCTTTTTCAATAAATCAGGGGATTTTAAACCATTGAATTAGCGAAGACTACAGCAGCCGCCATGAGTGAAACCGGGTGCCCGGTATCCAAAAACGGATAAAACGAAGAGAAGTTTTTCAAAGTCATTTTCCTTGGCTCGCTTCCTGCTCAATTGGGTCAATAGATAGGAATTTAAAGTCGCAAAAAGTCGCAAAAACATGAGCGCATTGGCTAACAACTTCAAAAAGAATTTCGCGGGTCTGCTGCGGGGGTTGCTCCGCAAGGTGGACAACAGCGATTACGCTGACCCACAACCGGAGCGTCCGCTGCACCCACGTCAGCCTATGCCCGGTACCGCGCCGCACGGAGCTGCCGCGGGAATTGTTTCGGATTTGCAATCGGTTCCCGGTGATCCGCGGCTGCAAGGGATTCCCGATCCGCTGCCGTATGGCGGGCCGGCAAGAGGCGCGGGCGCTTCAGAATTGGAAATGCCGTTACTGCCAATTTTGGAAAAGCTGCCTGCTGATTTGCGGGGCAAATGGATGCTTGGCGGCGTGGATCTGCAACAGGCGACCATTTCCATTCCGGTCAAAAAGGTTTTGCCGCAACTGGCTTTGGGCGCTATTAAAATTACTTTTGGCGAATTGCGAACTGCCGCGCCAACCCTTTTTCGGACGGGAGAGGAATATGATTCGCTCCCCATTGCGCTTCCGCTGAATGAAGTGCTTTCCCGATTGAATCCCGCTTTGATCCCACGCAACACGGCGCAACGAGTAGTCGCCGCGCCTCCAATGGACATTGCCGATCCGTTCGGCGGCTTCGGCGCTGGCGCTGCAACCGCGGCAGCTCAAACTGCTGCTCCGGCCAAACCCGCCACTACGCATTTTTATAAGAAGGCTGCTCCTCACGAGCCGGTCAAAATGCCGACCC
>DASYZW010000781.1:0-1922 GCA_035945915.1 Verrucomicrobiia bacterium
AAGCAACTGGGCGCGATGCTCCCGGATGAAACATTGCGACATGACGTTAACTTGTTTACCACCCTGAACCGTTGGATGCTCGCGTTATGGCTGATCCTGATTTTCTCGGCCATCCTTCTCCCGCAGTTTTCGCTGTCCCAACCGGCACTGCAAATCCAGGTTTGGGCGGGGCGCGCCGAATTGGCCGCGCTCCTGTTCCTCGGCCTTGCGCCCCTGTCCATCACCATGGCGCTGATCTGGAAGACAAAAGAGGTTATCCTGGACAGCGTATTCGGCGGCAAGTGAGCTACTTCGCAGGATAGCGCCAGACCCAGTCGCCCTTTTTGCGATCTATCCCAGGCGTTGACGCGCCTAATGACGCTTTAGAGATAGAACTTTGTCTAGTCTAGCCTTTTTGCTCCAGCTCCTTCGCCCAAATGCGGCAGAACCAAACCGGAATAAAACCAAACACTCCAAAAGAACAATCGATCAAACGCCACCAAAAGGGAATCCCCCGCACAGCTCCAAAAATAAGCGCCCACGGCACCACCAATCCACAAGCGATGAGTCCAAAATCAAACAGCCATCGATTCCGAACGGGGTTGATTAATGCTCCAATAAACGCGATGGCGATCACAAAATGGCCGAACGCCAGCCAATCGGTGCCATAGAAAAGGAAGGGAAAATGCAATTGCGTCTGGATCAATGCGGAATGTACACGTGATAACCATTGGGCATCCGAAAAAGCCGTGAGCAAGCGTGATTCCGTTGGCAACGGAATAGCCGTCGCCCCACTGAAACAGAGTCCGATTATAAGCACCCCCACCAGCAATTGGATGCGGCGCCGCAGGATTTTTTCGCGATTCATTAAGGCACTTTTTGAGAAATCCACTTCCACACCGCCAAAAACATAGCGGCTACGAGAAGCACCGGCATTACGATGACGAACGCCAGATATAGGACAATGTAAAACACCGCCGGAATTGCTGAAAGCTCCCAACCCAGCGCCATCGAGCCGATCGTTCCATTCAAGATCCCGGTATATTCCCGAAAGCCGGCAAAATGAACCAGCAGGAATAAACAACTGATTGCGGCAGCCCGTTGGATCATATCCTGTGGGGATAAAAACTCCGAGCGCTGAAAAATTGCCAACCTCTTAATATGAATTGTCTTCATAGTTTGTTCCTGTTCTTACCTTTTCCCAGAGCGGGCCAAGGGTCGCGGCGTAAAGCAGGGCCGCATCGCCGACCTGGTTGCTCGCAGAATATTTCAGCCGACCGGCCGATCGCGAAGGAAACCCGGCAAAGTCAAGCGTTGCCGCGAGCGACCCCAAAAAATTGTCATCCCCGAATGCGCTGGCCCCGATAAATGCGATACCACTTGAACCGGCACTGACGTCAAACACCGGGATAATTGGACCGGAATCAATATCAGCGTCACCACGCCAGTTTTCCGGCCACTCATGCGCGTAACCGAACCCGAGCGTGACGGCGCCGAGTTCTTTCCGGGCGCGCTCATATTGATCTTGCGCAAAATTCTCATCCAGCAATTGCAAGCTGTGCGCTACCATCCAAATGCTCGACCCTTCCGGCCCGATCAGCGGTTCGCCATCCGTCGTACAACTGGAAATCAGCAGTCCCGATTTTGGGTCCACGAGTTTCTGTTTTGCCATGGCTATCCAATTCCCAATTAGTTTCGAATGGTCCGTGCCATCGAGATAATCGGCGGTCTTGATGGCATCCAGGGCCACACAATGGTCAAACATCCAACACTCATCCGGATAACTTTCAAGCAGCATATGCCGGCTTTCCTGGAAGCGCTCAACAATGGCATTTACCCGCTCTGTCAGCAGAGATTTATATTTCGGGTTTTCTTCAACCATCCTTCGCGAAGCAAGCATCAAGGCAATTTCACCGTCAAGGAAAAGGCTGTGGGCCGGTCGG
>DASYZW010000782.1:0-2692 GCA_035945915.1 Verrucomicrobiia bacterium
CCGCGCCCGGCCATTGCTTGCGCCACGCCAATTTCGGCCGGCATGGAGATTTATACCAATACCCCGGGCGTGAAACAAATGCGCGAAGGGGTCCTGGAATTTCTGCTCATAAATCACCCCCTGGACTGCCCGATTTGCGACCAGGCCGGCGAATGCAAGTTGCAGGAATACTCAGTGGATTACGGCCAGAGCGCGAGCCGCTTTGTCGAACCAAAGGTTCACAAGCCCAAAGCCGTTGACCTTGGCCCGCGCATCGTGCTCGACGATGAACGTTGCATTCTGTGCACGCGTTGCATTCGTTTTTCGAAGGACATCGTGGGTGACGACGCGCTCGGCATTGTGAACCGTGGCAGTTACAACACCCTGACTGCGTATCCGGGCAAGGCGTTTGATAACAATTACACGCTGAACACCGTGGACATTTGCCCGGTTGGGGCACTCACGTCAAAAGATTTCAGGTTTAAGATGCGCGTTTGGTTTTTGAAAGAAACCAAGAGTGTCTGCACCAGTTGCGCCACCGGTTGCAATATCGTCGTTGGTTCGCGTGAGGAAAAGGTTTACCGGTATGAACCCCGGCAGAATGACGCGGTGAATTCAACCTGGATGTGCGATTATGGCCGGCTGAATTACAAATGGATTGGCCGGGACGACCGGCTTGCCGAAGTGAAACGGCCCGTGGAAAAAGGAAGAAACGAAAAGACGGCGTGGAACGCGGCGGTAAATGAAATCGGACGAAAACTGAAAAGCGCCGCTTCCGGTTCGGTGGCGATTGTTGCTTCAGCGCGCCAGACCAATGAAGAACTTTGGCTTCTCGCCAAGTTGAAGACAAAGTTGGGAGCGCTCAGCGATTCCGTTCCGCGGACCGGCGAAAGCGACAAATTGTTGTTGAGCGCCGACCGAAATCCCAACACGAACGGTGCGCGTCTGACCGGCATCTGCTACACCGAAATGGGGAGCAACCTGCCGCAAATCGCCAGCGGCATTTCCAGCGGTAAAATCAAGACGCTCATTGTTTTCGGCGAGGACGTGACGAAACACGGAATCGGGACCGATTTGCTTGCGAAGCTCGATACGTTGATTGTCAGCGACATTCTGCCCAACGCGACTACGCAGGCGGCGCATTATTTGTTGCCTGGCTGCGCGCATGTTGAAAAACGCGGGACGTTTACCAACGGCAAAGGCCGCGTGCAGAAATTTATGAAAGCGGTTGAACCGCCGGGCGACGCGCGTCCGGAATGGGAATTCCTGCACGAGTTGGTATTCAATGTGACGGGCCAGAACGGGTTCCTAACGATTGAAGGCCTGTTCAACGAAATGGCCAAGGATGTGCCGGCGTTCAAGGGATTGACGTGGGCTGGCCTCGGAGACAGCGGAGCGACCGTGCAAATCTAACATGGACTGGAAATTTCTCATTTTTAGCGTGGTTAAAATCGCGCTCGCTATCGGCGTGTTGCATGCCATTGCCGCATATGCGGTGCTGGTGGAACGTAAAGTTTCGGCGTGGATCCAGGATCGAGTCGGTCCCAACCGCGTCGCCCCTCCGTTCATGAAATATGTCCCGATATTGGGTCCGCTCCTGACGCGTTGGGGAATTTTTCAACCGCTGGCAGACGGTTTGAAATTCATGCTGAAGGAGGATTTTACACCGGCGGGCGTCCACAAGGCCTATTTCTGGCTCGCGCCGGCGGTCGGCATTATACCATCCATCCTGGTAATCGCCGTAATTCCATTCGGGTCGGTCATGGGCAGCCAACAGATGGTCATTGCGAATTTGAACGTCGGCATACTGTACACATTCGGCATCGTCTCCCTGGGAGTGTATGGGATTGTGCTGGCGGGCTATGCGGCGAACTCGAAGTACCCGTTTTTTGGCGGCATACGCTCCAGCGCGCAAATGATTTCCTATGAAATTTCCATGGGCATGAGCGTAATTCCGGTGTTCCTGATCGTCGGCAATCTGAATTTGAGCACCATTATCGGCTGGCAGGCGCATCACGGCTGGCTGATACTTTACGCGCCGCTGTCCTTTATCATCTTCCTGATCGCCGGATTTGCTGAAACGAACCGGCTGCCGTTCGACCTGCCGGAGGCGGAAACTGAATTGGTAGGCGGTTACCATACGGAATACAGTTCAATGAAGTTCGCATTGTTCTTTCTGGCTGAATACTCCAATATGGCGGCGGCGGCGGGAATGATGACGACGCTGTTTTTCGGGGGCTGGACGCTTCCGTTTTGGGGATTGGACCAACCGGCGCACAACATCGGCGTTGGCATCGTGCAGGTTCTGATTTTTCTGGCAAAACTGTGCGCTCTGATGACGGTGTTCATCTGGGTGCGCTGGATGTTTCCACGATTTCGCTACGATCAGCTGATGGATTTGGGCTGGCGACGGTTTGTGCCGCTGGCGTTGGTAAATATTCTGGTTACAGCTATTGTGCTTTGGGCGAAAAGTTAAAGATAATTTCGGAAATGATCGTTAATCGCAAACCATTGACATTTTGGGAGCGGCTTTATGTGCCTGCCATTATGGGCGGGCTTAAGGTCACGTTTCGCCATGCTTACCGTACTTTGTTTGAGGGCAAGAAGGTGACCATGGAGTATCCCGAGCAAAAATGGACTGTGCCTGAGGGATACCGCGGCGCGCCCTATCTTGTTCGCGACCAGGAGGGGAATACCAAGTGTGTTTCGTGCC
>DASYZW010000783.1:0-3790 GCA_035945915.1 Verrucomicrobiia bacterium
CGAAATTGCCATTTGCCTGACAGATCAATCGATTCCGCGTGGCAGAGACAGGTCCGGAAAAGTATCGCGATGGTTATGGCGATGGCCAGACACGGGCGGGCCGGACTGCGGTGGCTTTGGCGCTGGTTTGAATTTGTATAAGGCATGAAGTTAGAACGGCATCCCGGCATCGAAAGCGGCGTTGCCCTTAGTTTGCCGCCGCATCCGCGACGCAAGCGCGATCCAAGTTTGTTTTATTTCCATCCGTATTCACCCGCGCCCAGGCCAATCTGTCGGCGGACAAATTTCTTTAGATCAACGGAGATTCCGCGGGTCACGCCCGGGCCGATCTTTTTGCCTTCGCTTAAGCTGCGTTCCGCCGCTTCCACAATGACGGTCGAATAAAAATCCATGGGCGTTTCGGCATTTTCGGCTGTCGAAATGGTTCCATTTCTCCTGGCCAAAATGGCCTGGTAAAGGCGGCCGGGATTGCTGATGCCATAACCGGTCACCTTGCCGCGCTCTTCAAAATTACGAAATAACGGGTTCACTTCGTTCACGCCGTCCGCATGAATTTCGCGCAGGCCGGGCGAATCCAGGCCGAGATCCAGCACCCCGTCCGAACAAATCATGCGGCCGGACTGGACCGCGATGGACCACGCGGTGTCTGGCGCCGCCCAACCGGTAATGACGTGCGCAATGGCGCCGGCGCCAAAGATGATTTCGGTGTCCACCAGATCGTATCCTTTGACGGCGCGAGGTTTTAACGACGGCAATTTGTGGGAATAACCGGTGGCACACACCTGGGCCGGAACCAGGCCGGTGATGTTCATGAGCGCATCGGCCATATGAACGGTCAGGAAAGATACCGGTGTGTTTTGTTCGGCATAATTCGGGGACGAAAAAAATCGCGGCGAATGGTTTGGATTCGAAACGAGCAATTTATCCACCATATAGAAAACGCCGGTCTGAAAAGTCCCATAACGGCCGCTCTTGAAGCGCGTCCCGGCTTCTTTGATGCGCGGGTCGTTCCGTTTATGAAAATCGACCCCCAAAAAACGTCCGGCTTTTTTCGCGGCCTGGAGCATCGCGTGCGCATCCTTGATGGTGGCTGCGGTGGGTTTGGGCAAGATTACGTCCAGCCCGGCGGCCAGGGCATCGAGCGTGGGCCGGCAATGCAGATGGTCCGGTGTGTTAATTTGAACAGCGTCCAATTCGACGTTTGAAAGCATGTCCCGGTAGTTAGCGAACCGGCGATTTCGCGGTAGTTTGGCGAGGTCGCCGAACCAATTCCGGTTTTTTGCGCCCGGATTTGCGACGGCGCAAATCTCGAGCATGGGCGAGTATTCGCTTTGGAAATAAAGATATTGATAGATTTCGCGAACGACTGCGCCCGCGCCGATGATACCGATACGAAGTTTGTCTCTCATTTTAAATGGTTCCGGTTTGGCGCAATAGAAACTGCGCCAGGAATTCGGCCGCTTTCGCAATGTCAGCCACTGCGATTTGTTCCTGGTCCGAATGGGCCACCGCCAGTTCACCGGGCCCGAAGGTCAGCACAGGCATTCCGGGATATTCCGACGCAAACAGGCGGGCATCACACGAAACCGTCCAGCCGGCGATCGGTTTATCTCGCCAGAGGCCGCACAGTTTCGCCGCGGCAATCGCATTGCGCATCGTGCCGGAGGCCGGATCGCCATCAAAGGCGGCGTTGTGCAATTTCTCGTAAACGACGGTGACGACCGCGGCGCTGCGGACGGAAAAATTGCGGGCGCGCAGATAATTTTCCGCGCCGCGCTGGGCGGCGTTGCGCATCCGCGTCATGATTTCGTCCATGGTATGCGTCGGGACGAATCCCTGTCCCCCTTCCAGGATCAAACTCTGTCCGGATGATCCGGCCAATTGCAGCCGCATGGGGCCGGCCAGAGCGGATATCTTTGATTTTGAAAGGACCAGGCTGCGGACCAGATGCGCCATTTTTGTGATGGCGCCGTCGCGTTCACGGATTGCGCCCATATGACCGGTTGCGCCATACACGACAACCTGAAATCCGTTGCCATGACTCTTAAAATCATAGTGCCGGCTGACCAAAGGTTTCCCGGTGGCAGTATCGGTCACTTTGGTTTTATCGTCGTATAATCCCACGTATTGAGCCAGGCCATTTTCGAGGCAATCGGCGATGAGGACCTTGGTTTGTTCGCCGGGTTTACGGTCAAATTGAATGGTAAACCGCGTTTCACCGCAAATGCGGCTGGGATGTTCGCCGAATGGGCCGATCATTCCATGACAAGTTTGGACGGGCCTCTGCGGGAACAATGCATGCCGGCTCTCGGCGCGAATGGCCGCACCCTCCTTTTCCATTTCTTCGATGACGAATGCCGACATTTCAAATGCCGAAACGCCCCGGGGCGGTTTCAATTCAGCTTTATACCAGACCGCGCCGCGATTGGCCGGATAAATGTTCAGTCCGGCGCACTCGCCGACGAGAACGGAATCGTACAATTTTTTCAGTTCACGATCGACCGCCAGGGAGAGGGAGCCGTTTCCACCGGTTTCCTCTTCGACCACGAACATCGCCACAACGTTTCGATTCAAATCGATTCCCGCATTTGTCATTGCCCCGGCCAGGATACGCAAGGCGGCAATCATGGCCACGACAGGGCCTTTGTCGTCGCAGGCGCCGCGGCCATGGACGATGCCGTTTTTCAGGCGAGGCGGAAAATAGGGAGCGACGACGTCAATATGGGCGTTGAGAGCGATCGACTGGCCGCGCGCCTTTTTATTTCCGCCGGGAAGCACGCAGATAAGATTCGACCGGCCGGCATAGGTATCCTTCGCTGAGAGTCCGGCTGGCCGCCGCCGTGTCTTCGTGAAGTGCGGCAATGAGTAATTGGGATGGGATTGAATCTCCGGATTGATCGGGCGCCGCTCGACGGAGCCCGCCGCGAATGGCAGCGCCTTTAACTCGCGCTCTAAAATTTGAAAGCAACGGTCTTCGGCTTCACGCATGACCGAGACGTCAGGATTGGGCGTGGTGTCGATTCGACAGAGTTCGACGAGCAATTCCTGAATAGATTCCCTAATCTTTTTGGACCGGGCCAGCGCCGCGATCCTGTTCACCACGCTGCCGGCTGTATTTCCTTTTCGCTTTTTTACCTTTGAATTCACTGCTTCGCGACGACAAACTATTCGAGCGCATGCGGCGAAAAAAGATAAATAAGCCAGTGGCCGGACAGAAAAACTTAATTCCCCGGCGTGATTTCTTCAAACTTGCCGGTGCGGGCGCGGCCATGCTCGCTTTGCCGCGTCCGGCATTCGGCGGAATCTTCGCGCCATCGGCCGGCGATTTAAAACTGAAAGGATTGGCACGGACGCACGATTTGCCCTCCCTCCCCGATTGGGGCCCATTTTCGAAAAAATACTTCGGCGTGTCTCATATTCCAGACGTTGGAAAGGGGCTTTCTTTTGATTTTAGTGTTTTCCCTTTGCTCGCGGACCCTTCCGCGAAAAACCAATTGCCGTCGGTCACGGATGCTTCAGGCGTCCATCCCTGGGAAGCGGCGTCCGATCTGGGTTATTATTCGATGCGGATTGAATCGATCTGGAAAGACCAGTTCTATACCGACGTCTCATTTTCGCAACTTTCGAAAACCAGCCGGCTCATTCGTCTCGAGTGCGTGAATCAAACAGCGGCGCCGCAACAGATCACGTTAAATTGTCTGTCTCAACTGGTTTTTCCGCCTTTGCATGAATTATCCGCCGAGCCGATTCGCCTGTGCGATGTAGTGTTGCCGCCCGATGGAATTTGGTT
>DASYZW010000784.1:0-2903 GCA_035945915.1 Verrucomicrobiia bacterium
AGTACGGGTCGTGTATCTTTTTCGTAGGTCTTGAGGCGTTCGCGGATCACGTTCAGGTTCGCGTCGTCCAGGCGATTGTCCTTAAGCGCGCGCCGCTGCAGGCGCGCCACCAGGTTTTTCTTGTCCGCGGAAAAAAGGTAAAACACGGCCGTGACATTGAGCGTACCCTTGAGGATTTCGGCCTGCGCCACATTTCGGGGAATGCCGTCGAGAACGAGAGTGTCCGTGGCTGGATGGAACCGGCCGGTTTGCGTGCTCGCGTCGATGGTCTTGCGCCAAAGCGCAATTGTCGGTTCGTCGGGCACAAGTTGTCCGCGGCTTGAATATTCGAGAAAGACTTTGCCCAGGTCGGTATCCGGCCGAAGGTCCCTGAAAACGTCGCCGCAGGCGCAATGATAAAAGCCCGGAATCGAGCCGAGAATTTTTCCATGCGTGCCTTTGCCAGAACCCGGCGGCCCGAACATGAGAACTGTGCGGTATTTCATTGGTTTGGGGTTTTGATTTGAGTTTCTGTTTGCCCGCTCGCCGGCGCGCGCAAAATTCCCTGGAATCAGGCGTCTTTGTGTTTTAGTTGTATCTCCTGAATTTCTCCGAATGGCACCATGACTTCATGGTGGCTCCCTCCGGTCACAACTTCAAAATGGGCCTCATTTGCGGCGATCCGCGAGATCCGCTCGGCAATATGCTGTGCGCGCGGTGTCTTGACGACTAATACCATGTCTTTGTTGGCCCCGTGCCGAGTCATTCCAAAAAAGCCCGAAAATTTGGTTTCGAAAAACCGGCGGTTAAACGTGAATTGGCCTCGTTGAAACACCTGTGTCTCCGGTAGCGAAGCCGCCGCTTGCTTTCCAGCCGGGGCGAGATGGACGGTCTCGGTCGTGCCGGGTGTTTCCGTCTCCGCTACCGGCTGTCCCGCCGTCGCGGGCGGGGCGGTCGCGCCCGGCGGCGCCCCGGTCGCCATTTGCATATCTTCCTGGGTCGCGCCGCCTTCCACTTTCGTCGACATGGACAGGAATATAATTGGACCCAAAATGGGCAGGACCGCCGCAACGCCGGTGACCAGCCCGATCGGGCGGGCGCGGAAAATTGCAATTTCAAAGGCCGCGTAAACATTCGCAGCATAAATCAGCAACAGCAGGAGAATGCCGATGAACGATGAAAAGAGAGCGCCAATGACCGTTTGCTTCGGCGGCAATGCCAGGCGCGAAACGCTATGCACCTGCACTCGCAACTGGGGCGGCGGGGGCGGAGGCGTTTCGATGAACGGCTCCGCATACGGTCGCAGTTTCGGATTCTTCGCCAGCAGCTTGAGCGCGTCCTGTGAAAATTTTGTCCACAGGATTCGGTCCGTGTACTTGTCATCACCGGTCCGGAATACGATCCCGTCGTCGTTAAAAGAGATCACGTCTCCCGTTAAGGAAGTTCCGTCCGTCAGTAGATACGTTTCCGCCTTGGCCGTTGCGAGCAACCCACAAAGCCATAGTCCAAATATGATCCAAAGTAGTTTTCGCACAAAATGCTTAATTAACATATGCATGGACACTGCGAAAGCAAATTCAAACAAGGAACGGGCGGGTTGACCGGGCGCCTCGGGGCGCGGGTCCCGGGGTATGGACATCGCTCTTCGCGAGTGGCGCTGCCACCGATGTCGCCGCGGGTAGAGCGCGCGGAAGATCCGCAATTGTACCGATGGATTGCGGAATTCTCCGTTGAACGCCGGCGCGGCTAACGGTTTCAGCCCCGTTACCGGGCATTGCCCAATTCGGATATCAGGTCTTCCACGACCCATACTTTGTCCTTTTCCTGCAGGCGATCGGCCGCGGCGCCGTGTTGCCAGACCGCGTAGCAGAGGGTTTTGCTCATGTCCGCCTGCAGGGCGGGCTGCGCCAGCAGCCCCGAGATATAGCCGCTCAAAACGTCGCCGCTCCCGCCTTGCCCTAAATACGGATTGCCTGAGCTGTTAACGTGCAAGACGCCATCCTTGCTCCCGATGAGCGTTTGATGCCCTTTCAAAACGACCCAACAATTCCCGAACTTTTTCGAAAGTTCGCGCAGCGCTCGCGGCCGATCGGCCTGCACTTGCTTCGACGTCGAATTAAGCATGCGCGCCGCCTCGCCCGGATGCGGCGTGATCACTCGCGCGGCTTTGGAAAGATTGTGCGGACTCAGCAGGTCCAGTGCGCTCGCGTCCACGACGACCGGGAAGGGCAGATCGCGCCAAATTCGTTGGACGGTTTTTCTCATGGTGTCACTGATGCCGGGCGCGTGCAGGCCCGGCCCCACGAGAACCGCGCTCGTGGTTTCCGGGAATTTCATTTCGGGCCGGAAAATGCCGGCCATCACGGCCTGTAATTGCGGGGCAACAACCGGATAAACCGGTTCATCCGTGAACAAAGTAACGAGGCCCGGTTGGGCTCGCTGGGCTGCCCGCGCCGCGAGAACGGCGGCGCCGTGATATCCCATGCTGCCCGCCACTATAGAAGTATGGCCATGGACCCCTTTATGACCGGCTTCGGCGCGCCGGGGAGGGAATTGCTCAAAGTCGTCCGCGTGCGTCCAAAGGCATTCGGATGTGGCGGGGCAGGGGACCAGCCCGACATCTTCGAGCACTTCCAATCGTCCCACAAATGTCCACGCGGATTCAGCGAGCATTCCGGACTTGGGTGCGCCGACAGTCAGGGTTAGCGCCGCTTCGATTGCCGCGCCCTCCGGCAGGCCGGTTTCGCAATTCAATCCTGATGGCACGTCAACCGCCAGGACTGGAATGCCGGATTGATTGACCAGTGCGATGAGTTGTTGCCAGTGTTCATCGAGAGAACGGTTGAGGCCGATGCCGAAAAGACCGTCAATGATGAGCGCGAATTTTTTTCGCAACAGGTCCTGCAATTTTGGCAGGTCAGTTT
>DASYZW010000785.1:0-7051 GCA_035945915.1 Verrucomicrobiia bacterium
CAAGGAAAAATCAAAGATCGCCGTCTATGATTTGGGCGGTGGAACGTTTGACCTGTCCATTCTCGAATTGAACGAAGGTGTGTTCCAGGTGCTTGCCACCAACGGGAATACGCGGCTCGGCGGCGATGACCTGGATAAGCGCATCATTCAATTTTTGGCCGACAAAATCAATCACGCCTCGGGCCTCCGTTGTCTGGACGACGTCACGATTTTATCGCGTCTGCGCGAGGTATCGGAGGCGGCCAAAATTAAATTATCCACGGATATGGAGGCTGAAATCGCTCTCCCTTTCTTAACAAAAGATGTTTCCTTCACGTACACCCTGACCCGGGAAGAATTGGAAAATCTCACCCGCGACATCGTCGCCCGGACCCGCGCCCACTGTCTGAGGGCCCTCGCGGACGCGAAGGTTGAGCCTCGCGACCTGGATCAAATCATCCTCGTAGGCGGCCAAACACGAATGCCGCTCGTTCGGCGTTTTGTGTCGGAACTATTTGGCTGCGCGGAATTCGAAGAAACCCGCGGGACACTCCGGCTGGGAACTGATTTTCATAAAGCCGATGGGCCGCAGCTAAACACGTCGCAGAATCCGGACGAAGCCGTGGCCCTTGGCGCGGCCATCCAGGCCGAGATTTTGAGTGGCGGATTCAAGAACGTCCTGCTCCTGGATGTAACTCCCTTGTCATTGGGCATTGAAACATTCGGCGGCTTGATGAATGTGTTGATTCCCCGCAACACAACCATTCCGGTCAAGGCCGGCGAGATGTTTACGACGGCCGTTGATCACCAGCGCTCTATGCTCATCCATGTTTTACAGGGCGAACGTGAGCGTGCCGGTGATAATTGGAGCCTGGGCAAATTCACAGTCGAATTTGCGCCCGCGCCGCGCGGGGCGGCCCGCGTCGGTGTCCAATTCGAAATCGATGCCAACGGAATCCTCCATGTGCTGGCGCGTGACGTGAAGACCGGAACAGAACGCATCGTGGAAATCAAATCGGCAGTGGACGTCGACGATTCCGCCGTTCAAAAAATGGTCGAAGAATCCGTCGCGCACGCTTTCGAAGACCTCGACGCCCGCCGCTGGATCGAGGCTAAACTTAAGGCCGCGGATGCCCTGGCCGCGACAAGAAAAGCGCTGGCAACGCATGCCGCCGAAATGGAAGAGGACTACCGCCGGCAGATTGAGGCCGCCGCACGGGATGTCGATGCTGCCCTGGCCGTGGAAGATGCAAAAGCGGGCCCGTCGGAATTGAAACGGCTGCAGGCGGCGGTGGCAAAGCTCGATCAGGTTACGAAACCGCTCGCGGATTTTTTAATGGATAAAGCGATGGAAGCCATGTTGAAAAAACGCGGGATTATCCATTGAGCGCAAATGAATTCATCCATGCCTGATTTTCAAACCGCCGCGGCATGGCGACAAAATTTCCTTTGAATTTATTATGTTTTAGCGTCACATTTCCGCGTGAAAATTTTTTGGATTCTCACCGGCTGCCTGCTCGCCTGGGGCGCAAACGCGGCCGATCCGGCCGCCATTTACCACCACGGCTGGATTGATCTGGATAAAAACGGAAAAATGGACGTTTACGAGGACCCGTCCCAGCCGATCAAAAAACGGGTCAACGATCTGCTCCGGCGCATGACCCTGGACGAGAAAATCGGCCAGCTCTGGCAGAGCGACACAGCGCCTGACGCGGATGTCATCATGGCCGAAAAAATCCGCGATGGCTGGGTCGGCTCATTCCTGAACGGTTCAGCGCAGATAGAAACGCCTATGATGCGCAACCGGCTTCAACACATCGCCGTGGAACAAAGCCGCCTGGGTATCCCGCTCATTTTTGGGCACGATGCCATCCACGGCTTTCGCACGGTTTTTCCCATTCCGCTGGCAATGGCATGCTCATGGGAGCCCCAATTATTCGAGCGCGCGCAAACCATCTCGGCGCGCGAGTGCGGGGCCGCCGGGATTGATTGGACATTCTCTCCCATGGTCGACCTGGCGCGCGATCCTCGCTGGGGCCGGATTGCCGAAGGATTTGGCGAAGACCCGTACCTGGGATCGCTTTACGCCGCCGCAAACGTGGCCGGGTTTCAAGGCACGAACATGGCGGACACCAACCGCGTCGCCGCCTGCCTTAAACATTACGTTGGCTACGGCGCCGCGGAGGGCGGTCGCGATTATAACACCACGGAAATTTCCAAATTTACGCTCTACAATTTCTATCTTCCGCAATTTAAAGCCGGCGTTGACGCCGGGGCGCTCACCGTCATGAGCGCATTCAACGATCTGGACGGCATGCCCGCCAGCGCAAACCATTTCACGCTCACGGATGTTCTGCGCGATCAATGGAAGTTCGCCGGCTTCGTTGTCAGTGATTACCAGTCGGTCAGCGAATTGATTGATCATGGTGTCGCCGCCGATGATGCCGAGGCCGCCCGATTCGCGCTGACCTCCGGCGTGGATATGGAAATGGTTTCCACGACCTATCGGGAAACGCTTCCCGAACAGGTCAAAGACAAAAAAGTTCCTTTGGCGGTCATCGATGAAGCCGTTCGGCGGATCCTCACTGTGAAATTTGCCAAAGGCCTTTTCGACCGCCCGTATACCGACGAATCCCGTTATCAAACGGCATACCTGTTGCCCGATGCGGTCGATCTTGCGCGCGAAGCCGCCGTCAAGTCCTGTGTGCTCCTGAAAAACGATAACAATCTCCTGCCTTTGTCGAAACAAACGCAGACCATTGCGTTGATTGGCCCGCTAGGGACCGACGCAGAACAAATGGTCGGACCCTGGTATTCGCGCGCTCATAGCCAGGACATCGTTTCGCTGGCCACAGGTCTCCAACAAAAGCTTCCGAATACTCAATTACTTATCGCGCGCGGGTGTTCCATTATCGAGACCGGCAGGACGCGCTTTCACGTGGGGAATTATTCCCAGGTCACCGAACATCCCACTGAGAGCAACGAAATCGCCGGTGCGGTAGCCGTGGCGCAAAGGGCGGACGTCGTCATTATGGCATTGGGCGAACCGTCGGATTGGAGCGGCGAAGACGGCAGCCGCAGCACGCTGGATTTGCCAGGACTTCAGATGGAGCTGTTAAGCGCCGTCGCCGCGACGGGTAAACCCGTCGTTGTCGTGCTGTTTAATGGGCGTCCACTCGCGCTTCCCGGCGTATTCGCGAAGGCCACGGCCGTTTTGGAAGCCTGGTATCCGGGCATCCAGGCCGGTAACGGACTTGCGGACTTGTTATTTGGCGATGCGGATCCCTCTGGCAGGCTCACGACCACGTTTCCGTTCAGCGTCGGCCAGGTTCCCATGTATTACAACCACGCCAACACCGGGCGCCCCGGCTTTGGACACTGGAAGGGCAATTACGTGGATGGCCCGAGCGTGCCCTTTCTGCCGTTCGGTTACGGCCTGACTTATACGACCTTTGAATACGGTGACACGCACGTGGATTCCGGTGTACTGAAAGCCGGTGGCACACTTACGGTTAGCGCAACATTGAAGAATACCGGCTCGCGCGCCGGCACCGAGGTGGCGCAGCTATACATTCGCGGCCTGGCGTTTGCCGCCGGCGCCCGTCCTGTGCGCGAATTGAAAGGCTTCCAGAAAATCCTGTTGCAACCCGGCGAATCCCGCGACGTGACCTTCACGCTTTCTCCAAAGCAACTCGGCTTCTATGACGACGCCGGCCGTTGGATCGTGCAGCCCGGCGAATACCAGGTTTGGATTTGTCCCAATAGCGCGTCCGGCGCGCCCGCGGAATTTGAGGTGGAATCAGTTCCGTCCCGTTCAACCAGGCAATGACTCAGGTTCGTAAAACCACCCGAAGGAAACGCGGCTCGCCATAGTCGGTCAAACGAATTTTCCTGGATTCAGAATGCCATTCGGGTCGAGGAGGTGTTTCAATTCACCGTGTACGTCGCGAACTTCCTTTGATACCGCCAGCGGCCACCATCGCTTCTTGGCCAGGCCGATCCCGTGTTCTCCGGTAATCGCGCCGTCATGGGCGAGCACCCAGCGGAACAGTTCATCGAGAGCCGCTTCGCTGCGGGACTGGGCGCCGGGCTTCTCAAAGTCCACCATGATGTTCGTGTGAATGTTTCCGTCGCCGGCGTGGCCAAAACAGGCCAGTTGCAGGCCCGACTTCCGTTGCAGCCGGGCCGCAAATGCAAACAGTTCCGCAAGCCGTCCCCGCGGCACCACGATGTCCTGGTTCAATTTCGTCAATCCCGTGGCGCGCAATGAAAAAGAAAAATCCCGCCGGATTTGCCACACTTTTTCGCATTCGACATCTCCCAGGCCGCGATCGGCAAATTCCGGTCTGAATCGCCGGACGATTTTCTCAACTTCGGGCAATTCGCCGCGCACGGATTTTTCCTGTCCGTCCAATTCCACGATTAAATGCGCTTTGCAGACGCCCAGGCGGCTGCTTTTGGTGTATTTGGCGGCTGCGGCGAGAGTGAATTGATCGGCCAATTCCATGGCGCACGGCAAAAATCCCGCCGCCAAAATGGCCTGCAACGCTTCCACGGCATTGGACATTGCGCCGAATCCGGCCGCCAGCGTGGCCCGAAACGGCGGCAAGGGAATCAATTTAAGCGTCGCCTCGGTCACCACCCCCAGCAACCCTTCCGACCCCACAAAAAGCCGCGTCAAATCAAAGCCGGTTTTGTTTTTATGCGTGCGTCCGCCCACGCGCAGGATGCGTCCATCCGCCAATACCACTTCCAGGCCCAGGACATAATCGCGCGTGACACCATACTTTAAGCAACGCGGTCCGCCCGCATTGGTGGCAATGTTGCCGCCGATGAAATTGTTTGCGCGGCTCGCCGGGTCGGGCGGATAGAAGAGATTTTTTCTTTCAACGGCGATCTGCAGTTTTTCCGTGATCACCCCGGGCTGAACGACGGCTACAAAATCGTTTGGGTTGATTTCCAGGATCCGGTTCATCCTTTCAAGGGAGAGCACAATCCCGCCGCTCATCGGCACCGCCCCGCCCACGTAGCCGTACCCGGCCCCGCGCGGCGTCACGGGAATCCCGTTCCCGTTGGCAAAGGCCAGGACACTGGAGACTGATTTTGTGTCGCGCGGCAGCACGGCCGCCTGCGGTTGGCGGGAAGCGAACCATTTATCGCCGGAATACGCGGCCAGCCTTTCGGGATCGGATATGACCTGATCCGCGTCGAAAAGCTTTCGAAGTTTAGGGAGCCAGGGTGTCGACTGGTTCATTTTCCTCGCACGAATCATATTCCGCATTCGGCTTTCTGCAATCCGCAATATTTGAGTTGGCTTGAACGCCGGGATTTGCTTTGCTGTATCTCTGTTTATGAGAAATTTTCTGCGAATAGTACTTCCGGCTGCCCTGTTGGTGGCGGTCAGCGGCGCGCCTGCATTTGGTCAATCCAAGATTGCCACGGTCGACCTGAAAAAGCTTTTCGAAAACTATTACAAGACGAAACTGGCCACGGCAGCCGTCCAACAGCGCGCCGACGAATTGGACAAAGACTATTCCACGATGGCCGCCGACCTGAAGAAGCGCAGTGACGATTACCAGACCATGTTGGAATCGGCCAACGACCAGGCCGTTTCCCAGGATGAACGCGACCGGCGCCGGGAGGCGGCGAATGACGAACTGAAACAGTTGCAGGATTCAAAAGCAGCGATTGACCAGTTCGAACGGCAGGCGCAGATCCAAATTTCCGACCAGCGCCAGCGCATGCGGGATAATATCCTCGAGGAAATCAAAAAAGCCGTCGCGGACAAAGCCAAGGCCGCCGGCGACACCCTGGTTTTCGACAGCGCGGCTCAAACGGTCAATGGAACGCCCGCCATTCTCTTTGATGCCGGCGATAATGATTTGACCGCCGATGTCCTCAAACAGTTGAATGCCACCGCGCCGCCCGATCTGCCGGATGCCACTTCACCGCCCGTGTATGTGTCGACCAATAGTTTGCCTTACGATTTGCCGGGCAGCAGCACTCCGGCAACCACTCCCCCGGGCATGCAATAGCTCCGGCTATTCGGTGGAGAATTTATAGGCAATCGATTCGCGGTAGACCTGCCCCGGCTTCAGTTCGATTGATGGAAAATGCGGTTTATTCGGAGCGTCGGGGAAATTCTGAGGCTCCATGCAGAAGGCGTGGCGACGGTGATATTGTTGGCCGCCTTTGCCGGTAATCGTGCCGTCCAGGAAATTACCCGTGTAGAATTGCATCCCGGGCTGCGTCGTAAAAACCTCCATACAATGGCCGCTCACCTTGTCCGTGACACGCGCGACACAGGCTAACTGGCCCTTTGGTTTGTTGAACACCCAGTTATGGTCATAGCCGCCGGCCAGCTTGATTTGTTCATCGTCCGTGTTGATTCGCGCGCCAATCGCCGTCGGTTCCCGAAAATCCAGGGGCGTGCCGCTCACGGAACGCAGTTCTCCCGTGGGGATGACATCCGCGTTGACAGGCGTAAATTGTTCCGCGTTGATTTGGACGTGATAGTCCAGCACATCTCCGCCGCCTCGAAAATTGAAATAAGAATGCTGGGTCAGGTTGCAAATGGTGTCTTTATCGGTCGTGGCCTTGAAATCTACCCGCAACGCATTGTCATGGGTCAGCGTATAAATTGCCGTTACGGAGAGATTGCCCGGGTAACCTTCTTCGCCGTCTTTGCTCAAGTATTCCAGTTGAAGCGCCGGGCCATTTGCCGTGTCCTCGGGTTTCGCCGTCCACACGACTTTATCAAACCCGATCAGCCCGCCATGCAAATGGTTCCGGGCATTATTGTTTTTAGCCAGCGAGTAGGTGTTTCCGTTCAGCGAAAAAGTTCCCTTTGAAATCCGGTTTCCGCACCGGCCGATAATCGCGCCAAAATACGGGTTTCTCTTAATGTACTGTTCCAGCGTGTCATAACCCAAAACCACGTCCTGAAACCGGCCGGATTTGTCCGGAGTCTTGAGAGATACAATAATTCCGCCGTACGTCATGATGCGGGCTTCCACCCCGTTTTTATTCTTTAAGGTGTAGATCTCCACTTGTTTGCCGTCTGGTGTAATCC
>DASYZW010000786.1:0-3993 GCA_035945915.1 Verrucomicrobiia bacterium
GAGGACTGCGGCATCACTGTGATCCCGCGCCGGGGTTTGCGGCCGCTTGTAAACGGCTATGCCCCAACCGACCCCCGATATATCGTCATCGAAGAGACGTATGCGTCCTATGGACCAGCGTACAGGGGAATATTGGCGGAAGAATTTTGTCATATCCTCCTGGAATACGATTTGTTGGCGACCGGGAAGGTGCCCGACAACTGGCAACCGCATAATCTTAACTTCGAGCAACATCAGACCATTGAGCGCGATGCGCAGTACCTAGCCAGGGCAATTCTAATTGCGCGAGACATATTCGCGGAACGGTGGAAGGAGTTTTTTGAAAAGGCGCCTCCGGCGCACAAGGCGACTCGCGAAAAAAATTTGATCTTTTGTGGCGAAAGCCTGGAGGCCGTTTTCCGGTGTTCTCCATTGACGATTGCGTACCGGGCGAGAGACGTGGGGCTCATTTCGCCCGATGAGTGCAAAAAATGCTTTTCCGACCGAATCCCGATGTGACGCTAAACAAGGCTTCTAACTGGCACTCCCGCCAAAGCCACATCGCTGCCGCGCCCAGGCCCGCCAGCATGCCAGCGGACGGGGCCGTCGTCCAGCCCTGGAACCAGCGACGCATTAACTGTCTCCCCTGAAGTCGTATATTCGCCGATGCCGCCACCGCGATTCGCGACGAACAAGTCATTGCCGGAAATCGCGATCCCAACTGGATTGCTCAGGCCGGATATAAGGGAGGCATTGACGGTCGCTCCCCCGGTTGTGTATTCACCAATGGTGTCGCTGCCTATCTGCGCAACGAATAGGTCGTTTCCCGAAACCGCGATGAAGCTCGGATAGTCCAGTCCGGAAATCAGCGAAGGATTGACCGTCACACCGGACGTTGTGTACTCGCCGACAGTGTTGTTGTAGTAATTGGCGACAAACACGTCACCTCCCGAAACTGCGATGCCATAGGGGGTATTCATCCCGGAAATCAGCGAGGGATTGACCGTTGACCCATCCAGCCCGTATTCGCCGATCGTGCCGCTGTCATAATTTGCAACGAATAAGTCTTGCGCCTTGAGGGTGGCCGCCAGACTACACGGCAGCGCCAGGGCGATTCCGAGGGTTCTGGTGATGGTTTTCATTTTTTATGAGCCTTCCGAGCATCCGCCATCAACGGGAATTTTTCCTTTTTGTCAAGGAGAACCGCACTATGAGCCGGAGCCATGAAACGTGAATGCCGGATATCGGTGTCGATGGTTCAGGGCCTGGGGCTCGGGTCCATCTTGGAGGCCCGCGCCAGTGCTTGCGTATCGATATACTCCCGGATGTCCTTCAGTTTTCCGTCTTGAACGGTAATGGCGAAGACCCAATTGTCCTCGAACGTTTTATTCGTAGCTAAGATTTTCCCCTTTGCGAAGCCGATGACCAGAACCCGGTCTCGCTGTGCTACGAATTCGCGGGGCTCGGTTGAAGTTTCCAGCATCCCGGGCTTCTGAAGCAAATCCTCCAATCCCGCGTGCCCGCGGTAGGCGCCGGCCAGCGGCCAGTCCTCGCCCGGAATGATCCACTCAAAATCTTTGGCTACCAACGCCACCAGACGTTTTTTATCGCCCCCGGCCAATTGCTGCAAAGAAATCCTTCACCATCTGAACATTCTCTTGTGTGCGCATAAATTTTCTCCTTTTTGTTTTTCGTTGTTTTTTAGGTTGAATTTACGCTCTTCCTCCAAAGGTAGTTAACGCCTCGGGGGGCCGGCGGCTCGCGACAGTCACGTCGATGTTTTTCCGGGCGAAAGCGCGGGCCGGGGGCTGGCCTATCTTACCGAGTCCCATGGTTGCATAGCTCATAATAATTCTCTAATTCGTGCTAAAAAAAGCCACGGCGCTATAGGCTCCGCGTCTGGTGGTCCCGCGACTGGCTGGCCAGTCGCGGGACCACGCCAGGGTTAGACCTGCGCCATGCCTCCGGCCACGGCGAGCTCCACGCCGGTAATGTAAGAACTTTCATCAGAGGCGAGAAACGCCACGGCGGCGGCAATTTCCTCGGGTTTGCCCCGGCGACCCAGCGGTACTAGCGTGACGAATCCAGCCGCCGCCTGTTCCACCTGTTCCGGAGTGAGGCCCGCTTTCTCAAGGGCCGGTGTTTCGATTGGACCGGGGCTTACCGCATTCACGCGGATCTTGCGATCTTTTAGTTCCACGGTCCAGGCACGGACGAAACTGCGCACAGCCGCCTTGCTCGCGGCATAGACAGCAAACGTTGGCAATCCCATTACGTTCGCGACCGAGGTGTTGAGAATGATCGAACCTCGATCTTTGAAGAGGGGAATGGCCTTCTGCACTGTGAAGAATGTTCCCTTCGCATTTAAATCGAAGGTTTTGTCGAAATGAGCTTCAGTTGCCGCGCCAAGCGGTGCGACTTCACCCCAGCCGGCATTTGCGAAGAGCGCGTCGATCTGGCCGTGTTTCTGTTTCACCACGGCATAGAGCCGGTCCAAATCCTCGAGGCGCGTTATATCGCCCGCGACCGTCGTGACGTTTTTACCAATAAAGGCCGCGGCCTCTTTCAGTTCTTTCTCTCGTCGGCCCGTGATTACGACGTACGCACCTTCTTCCACGAAGCGCTTGGCGGCCGCCAAGCCAATCCCGCTGTTTCCGCCGGTGATTACTGCAATTTTTCCAGCCAGTTTTTGTCCGTTATTGTTACTCATATGTATTTCCCTTTTTGTTTTTCGTTGTTATTTTACG
This sequence comes from Verrucomicrobiia bacterium, assembly GCA_035945915.1. Classification (GTDB taxonomy): domain Bacteria; phylum Verrucomicrobiota; class Verrucomicrobiia; order Limisphaerales; family UBA11358; genus UBA11358. Next base: position 2,727 of record DASYZW010000786.1, read on the forward strand.
TTAAATTTAAGCCTTTCCTCCAAAGCTGACATAGTCATCGAGTTCGCCGAATTCGAACCAGGTTTTGATGTCTTCCCGGGTTTTGGAAAGCCGGCCCAGGTATTTGGCAAAGAACGCAAGAGTTTCGGCGTCACTGTCCGGCGCGCGTTTTTCCATGAAAGCAGACCAGGCTTCGATTTCCCATGGAGAGGGCGGGGTCTTCGAATGGGCCTGAACCCATTCGAGCATTTCCCCGTCACCTTTGCCGGTTGCCAATTGCTTCAACAAGGCATCGGGATCGAAGCCAAGAAATTGCACGAGACGCTGGTCGGTTGGGGAATTGTATCTATATTCGCCATTCTTCCCGGCGAGGGTTGCCCGGCCCTTGTCGAGCATACGGGCCAAAACGACGTAGTTGCCCAAACGAACGCGAAAGCCGCGGGGCGGGCGCTGAGTCAGATCAATAAAGTAATGTTGCTTTTTCATTGTTTTCATAGTTCGACAGTTTCAACGACGATGGAGACGCTGGACAAAGTGAAACTCAATGCCGGACAGCGGAGCGCCGAGCTCCTGCATGGCACCGCCTGTTCGAAGCGGTCCGAGATCAATGGCGACTAGCCCGGTGCTGTTGATTAACTCGATTACACGTTGTTTGGCTTCCGCGTCGTCACCGGACGTAAAGAGGACGGTCCGGGGTTTGTTCGGGGAAAAGTCCTGTATCCATTCCATCGGCATGTTGCTAATGGATTTTACAAGCCGCGCGCCCGCGGCCATTTCGGCAACAATCTCGCTGGAGGTGCGATCCTTTAGCGCGGCCCGCGAGCGGGCGACGCCCGCCAGAGTGGGGTCGGCTTTAGAACCCATATGCGCGTTGGTCGCATCCACCAATATTCGTCCACGCCAATCAACGCCTTTGAGCGCCTCAGGCACGTCCACCCACTTTGTGGCGAGAATCACGATATCGCACTTTGCCGCCTGCTGCCTGGTCCCAGCCATAGCGCCCGCACCGAGTTCCGCAACGAATTTGCCGAGTGTTTCCGGACCTCTGGAGTTGGAAACGACGATCGTGCGACCGGCGTTTATCAAATGGCGGCCGATTGTGGCCGTTACGTTTCCCGCCCCGATAAACCCTACTTTCATATTTGGCGCCGTTTTCATTTTAATTTCGATATTGCAGTCTGCGCCTTCCGGAGCCTCGTTGCTAATGCCGGTTTGTGATTGCAGCGATGCGCAAATTGCATCACTATTTCAATGGTGCTGGAAACGCTTCGTTTATTCCTGGTGGTCC
>DASYZW010000787.1:0-3492 GCA_035945915.1 Verrucomicrobiia bacterium
TTACCTGCTCCAGCTCATGCGCATGCCCCAGCAATTCATCCAATTGCTTGCACAATTTGTCTTCGTCAGATTCGGGTGTGCGGGACGATTCCATATTGGACTACTATTTACACTGCCATTACGCGTATCTGTGAGGCAAGCGCCAAGTTAATTGGACGCCGCCATCCTTATCGGATTGCGATTGAAAAATAAACTTGGCAGACCCCCGCGACTTGGTGGTTAATCTCCCCGTGGCGACGCTTGTATTTGACATCGAGACCTCGGCGCTCCCTTTGGACAACTTCGACGAGACGCAAAAGGAATATCTTTTTCGCGAATGCGAAAAAATTGCGGATGAAACGGGACGCGAAGCGCGCCGCGCGGAGTTGCGACAAATGTGCAATTTGTGGCCATTCACGGCGCAGGTCGTGTGCATCGCTATGCTCAACGCCGAAACCGGGCGCGGCCAATCGCTTTTCCTCGCCGACGATTTCCAGGAGGAGTTGGAGGACGTCGCGCCGGTGAGATTCATTCCCTGCGCCGATGAACCGGAGTTGCTAACGCAATTTTGGGAGGCGGCCGGGAAATTCGATTCGGTCGTCACGTTTAATGGCCGGGGTTTTGACGTGCCGTTTGTTTACCTTCGGTCGGCCATTTTGGACGTGCCCATTTCCAAAAAGAACTGGCTGGGGTATCGCTACGCGACCGACCCGCATTGCGATTTGGCCGAACAATTGACCTTTTACAGCGTCAGCGGCCGCGACGGCGCTGCCCGCCGGTTTAACCTGGATTTTTATTGCAAAGCTTTTGGCATCGAATCTCCCAAGAGCCACGGCGTCACTGGCATGGACGTGAACAACCTGATGGCGGAAGGTAAATTCCGTGAAATTGCCGAATATTGCCTGCGCGACGTTCGCGCCACCGTGGAACTTTACAAAATGTGGAAGGAGCGGCTGGCTGGCATCAAATGAAACAAGGATGCGCGCCGGATTGTCTTGACCGTGTTTAGGTCGTTCTGAGCCTGCTGCTTGACACCCGTTTTCTCAACCATAGCCTGTTAACAATTCCATTATTAATGAATTTAACTTTTTTTGCCTTGAGCTCGAAAGTTCGGGAATTATTTATCTGTTTTGCCGCGATCTTTTTTGTTTCCTGCTCCCGCCAGTCTCAAAATGTCCAGATGGTCACGATCAGCAATGTGGACCCTCGCCTGGACGTCAAAGGCCAAATCGTGGACGCCCATGGGGGCTGTCTCCAGTACTTTAGCGGGCGCTTTTACTTGTACGGAACGGCATTCGGGACGAATCGAGACTACGCCGCATATAATTGCCCTTTGGTGGTTTATAGCTCGCCCGACCTCAAAACCTGGACCTTTGAAGGCGATCTCCTCAAATCTCCGCCCGACGGGGTTTTTTATCGCCCGTACGTCGTCTTCAATCCAAAGACCCGGAAATACGTAGCATGGTATAATTGGTATCCGAAACTGTGGCACGGCCAGGACGGCGTCGCCGTAAGCGACAACCCTGGGGGGCCATTTACGATCGTCTGTCCGAAGGCGCATCTGGCTGGTTCTTGTCCGGGGGATGGCAGCCTCTTTGTGGACGACGACGGGACCGGCTATTATATCTATACCGACATCGCCGAAGATTACGCCGTTCGCGTGGAGCGGCTGACGCCCGACTTTTTGGATTCCAGCGGTAAAATCAGCAACGTTATGTCCTCAGAGACTGAAGCGCCCGTGCTGTTTCGTCGGAATGACGTTTATTACGCTTTGTGCGGCCCGCTGTGCGCGTCCTGCCCCAAAGGCAGCGACGTGCAGGTTTTCACCTCATCATCACCATTGGGCCCTTATTCGACGCAATTATCGGCCAACATCAATAGCCTTTCCAGTGCCGGCAATTTGACCAAATCCACCGTCACATCATCGACAAACTCCGGTCGCGCTGGGACGAAAACCGGAGGCGGCTATTGGCTTACCTTTCCACCGCGAGCCAGCGTTCCCTTTATCCCGGCCCAGCAAACCTGGATCGCAAAAATTCCGGCCAATGGCGATTCGGTCTATATCTGGATGGGTGACCGTTGGGGATCCAATCCTGACGGCCTGATCGCTCACGATTTTCAATATTGGGTCCCATTGGATTTCACCGCGGACGGCCATATCCTGCGTTTAAAAGGCATCGCACGCTGGTATATCGGTTGGTCTCTCAACCAATAATTCGACTGCTTTGCGCCGAGAAATGAATCATGATAATCAATTGACTCTCTATGGATGATACCCGCCGAACGCGGCAGATTGCGTTTGGCGTGGTTTGTGCCATGGTCATCGGCATTTTCGCCTGGAGCGCCGAGCCAGGCTTCCACGACATCGCAACGCCGGGCGCGGCGAATTGCTATTACAACCTATTGATCCAGGGTTTTCGCGCCGGGCAACTCAACGTAAAGAGAGACGCGCCGCCTGTCCTCGGCTCCTTGGCCGATCCTTACGATCCGGCTGCGAATAAGCAGTACGTCTGGGATAGCCATGATCTCTGCCACGACATGAGCTATTATAATGGGAAGCTCTACCTTTATTTCGGGGTCGCACCTCTGCTAACGCTTTACTGGCCGTACCTCATTTTAACAGGACACTACCTGCCGGATAAGGAGGCGGTCGTGATATTCTTTGCGACCGGTTTCGTGATGTCCGCAGGGCTGTTATACGCCATCTGGCGACGTTATTTCCCCGGCGTGGGCCTGTGGGTGATGGCTGCGGGCGTGATTGCGACCGGATTATGCGCCGGCATCTTGGAAATCCTGCCGGCCTGCGACGTTTATGAAACGGCCATCAGCGGCGGCTTTGCCTTTGCCATGCTGGCGTTTGTCGGAATTTGGAAAGCGTTGCACGAGCCAGATCGGAAAGCGTGGTGGCAGTTTCTCGCCAGTCTATCCTACGGACTGGCGATCGGGTCGCGCCCGTCGTTGCTCTTTGGCGGAATAATACTTTTGGCGCCCGTCGCGCAAACCTGGTTCGACACCAATGAACCGGCGCGCCATCGGCGGGCGGGTTTGCTATTGCTGCCCACGGCCATTCCAGTGGTACTCATTGGTCTCGGGTTGATGCTTTACAACGATTTGCGATTTAACAATCCGCTCGAGTTCGGGTGGCGCTATTTATTGACGGATGTGCAAAACACGCGAGCGCGGCAATTCAGCCTGGGCTACTTTTGGTTTAACGCGCGCTTTTATTTCCTGGGCCCCATGCATTGGACGTGTCAATTTCCCTTTATTGACCTGGCGCCGCTTCCACCGCTTCCGGTCGGTCATGGTGGAATTGAAACCCCCTATAGCGGCATCATCATGGGCTGCCCGATCGCATGCCTTGCCCTTGTCGCACCTTTGGCATTCAAGACGAATGCGGGAAAGAACGTCCTGCCGCTCCGCTGGTTTGTCGCGGCATTGCTTATCTTCTTTTTAACGGGCAGTTTGACCATTTGCCTGTTTTTCACTGCCAGTAATCGTTACCAAATCGATTTT
>DASYZW010000788.1:0-9317 GCA_035945915.1 Verrucomicrobiia bacterium
GGAAATTGTGAAAACGCTTTTGAATGCAAAGGCTGATCCAAACGGCGGAACAATTGACGCGCCGTTGCTTTCCGCAATTTACGAAAAGAATGTTGCGTCTGCTGAATTACTGCTTCAAGCCGGTGCAAATCCAAATGCAGAAGGAAAAGTTGATTGGGACGTTGATTGGGGCGTTATTAAGAATGGGACTATGTATTATGGAAATAGCGGTCCATCAGAAACGCCACTCTTTTTAGCGATTCAAACAAAACAATTTCCGATTGTGCAATTACTTTTGAAATACAACGCCGATCCGAATGATTCGCAAACGGATGGCAAACCTGTGGTGTTCAATGCGCTTGATGACACAAACATTCTTTCAGTGTTGCTGGACGCTGGCGGCAACGCGAATTCTCGCACGCCGGATGGTTTTCCGTTGTTGGACCGCGCGGTCGTGGCGACAAATGTTACGGACGTGCAATTGCTTTTGCAGCATGGAGCCGATGCGAATGTTCGCATTGAACATCAGGGCAGCAGCGCAAACGGCTACACGCCGCTCCATTACGCCGCCGAACAATTGGCCGACCCGAAAATTTTTGAATTGTTGTTTGAGCATCACGCTGACCCAAACGTGCGTGGCGACGACGGCAAAACGCCATTGGATTTGCTCAAGGAAAAAATGGGAGGCATTTCAAGCGCCAATGTCAATGGATTTGGAGTCGCAGTGAGAACTATTTATGTTTCTCCTGATCAACAAAAAAATCAGACGACAGCCACTCAACTGGCCTATTTGCTCCGGCAACACGGCGCGCTGGATAATTTGCCGGATTGGAATAGCATCAAAGTTTCGCGTCCGGCGGCAAATTTTACAACGAGGGCTTTCCAAAAGGGAACGAATGACTGGAACCATTTCACATTATTGGAATTGATTTTAAAACTTTGTTACAATTATCCCGACCCCGCAGATTCGAGAAATTTGCAGTTTCCCGATTTTGCGCACATCGCCGTCATTCGACCAAATGCTTCCAGCGCGGAATCAAAACACATCTCGATCGATTTGCTCAATTCAAATAGTGTGGATTGCACCAAAGACATGTTGCTGGAATTTGGCGACACGGTGGAAATTCCAGAACGCGAGCACACACTCGCCGATAAAGACTATTGGACGCAAGATCAAATAAAAAAAATCATTTGGTTTCTGAGAGACCATGCCGGTGAAGCCAAACTCGTCGTCGCGGGCGGACAAACGATTCAGTTGCCATTGAATTATTTTGAGCCAGTTGATTGTCGCGTCGGCGAGGTGTTGAAAAGTCCAATGGCGCAAAATGTTTTGAGGTCGGATTCTGATCTGTCCCGCGTCAAAGTCACTCGCTGCGATCCCAAAACCGGAAAAAAGAGCGAATGGATTTTGAATTGCGCCGGGCAGTCGACAGCCACTACGGAGGCCACTACCTTTCGGATGAGACTTCAACAAATAACCATGCAACTTGCTTCTCAACCGCCCAACGACCTCTGGCTGCGCGACGGCGATGTGATTGATGTGCCTGAGAAGCCGTAATCTTTATCTGCTCGACCACAAATTGGAAAATTTTGCGCTTCATAAAAACAGAAATGCGCGCAACAGCGCATCAGGAATTTCAACGTCTATTTGAAGGCTTTGTGAATTGCCGCCGCGATTATACCGTTCCGTTCCGTTAGTCATCCCACTCCAACAACGGCCGAACGTGCGGCGGTCTCATCATTTGTCCAATTTTCAATTAAGTCAGGCGTGCGGCTGACCCACTCGAGCGGAACTAGCCGGACGTGCCAATTGCAACGACGTCGAAATAAGCATCAAGTGGAGAAAAACGAACCAAGTTATGGTTTGACTCTCTGTTGAATGCACCCTGAAATGAGCGTGTGGACGCTCTTGAGGCCTTAATTCAAATTATCCCGCTACCGACGCCACCTGTTTATAATGGTAGCGATTCGGATTGGCAAGTATTTGAAAGAATTCTTGAAATGAGACTGCCGGTCGATTTTAAGAAATTAATAAACGCATACGGCACGGGCTGTTTTTTGGAATTCCTTTACCCTTTGTCTCCATTTGCGCCTTTTGACACAAGCCTTAATTTGCTGTCGGGTGCTACAAGACAACGATTATCTGCTTATAAAGCAGGGCAGAAGGAATTTCCACAGTATTCGCCGACTTTCCCGCCTATCCGCAGGAATTTGGACTGTTCCCGTGGGGGATAACAGTAAATGGTGACACACTTTTTTGGCTCCGACATGGGCAACCTGAGCAGTGGCCGACGGTAGTTTGCAATTCAAAATTCAACAAAGAATGGTGTGATCGCTTCGATATGACGGCAACGACGTTCTTAACTTGTCTTTTTTCTGGCGAGATAGAACCATCGGCTTTTCCTGAAGATCTGCTTACCAAGGAACATTCGTTTTCGCCGTATTCAACAAGTAAGCCTAAAGGACCATGACCATGCGATCTGTGCGATCTATGCGGTTAATTTTTCCGGTTTTTCCCCGTTTACAGCGGCTGAAAAAAAGCCCTCTCGTGTAAACCGTCAGCCCAAGCCAAAAACCTCAATAAACAGGGGCCTTTTAGCGCTTCGCTCCTCCCATTTTCACGCTCGTTTACAGTTTACTCTCCTATATACACGAAAAATGTAATCGAGCCCCAAATCACGCAGAATTTCCACACTAGATTTTCCGCACGCGATGCCCGCAAAGTTTGCAAAGGAGACGTGCTCTGTGTTGAAGCGTGGAAGGATTTATTTTGGGCGGCGGTGGTCGCACCACTGGCATGCACCACCGCCGTGCCATATCACGATGGGAACGTGGCGTGAGATTGTCTTTGGCCGGGTAATTTGGATTGCCCCGGCAGGGCGCGGGGTCGTGTGGCCTCGTTTCCGTGGGCGGTGGCAGCGCCACTTGCGATCGATCACGGCTACGATGGAGCTGCGCTTTCAGCGCGGCAACCCGCTTCAACGTTTCAACGCCCTTGGTCCCTGCGTTCACATGCCTCATGTTCCCCTCAGTGTTCTCCTGTTCAAAAATCAGTGAAAGCAACGCCTTTTCTGCGGAAACGGCTTGTGGCTGACAGGTGATGGCCGAAAACTGAAAACTTAATCTTTAAGCGCGAGGGGTGAATTGTTACGATTCGGTCATGTCACGCAGGACGTCAGGGCCGCATCACGGCTGGAATGATGTAATCGGCGTCGCGCTATTGGCGCTGGCGCTGTTGTTGTTCGTTTCCCAAATCTCATTCGACCGGTTCGATATTTCGTTTTTTTGCGACCCGCCTAATAAACCGATTCACAACTGGATCGGGGTGGCGGGGGCGTATGTGGCATGGTTTTCATTCCTGGTGTTGGGCGTGACCGCTTATCTGTTGCCCTGGTTGCTGGCGTTCTTTGGCGTCGCCTATTTGCTCCAGTTCTTCAGTTATTTGCGCGAGCGCCTGTGGTGGTCCTTGATTTGGTCCACTGTCCTGGTGATTTCATTGACGGGCATGTTCCATATTTTTGACAACGCGCACTGGTTCGGAAACCTGCACGTTTCCATCGGCGCCCAAAGTGCCGGCGGTTTTCTGGGCTACGCGAGCTATGGGCAAACGCGAAATTACAACTTTGGCTTTTCCTTGCTGGGTCCGATTGGCGCCACAATTGTGTATGCGGCCTTGAGCCTGATTGGACTGCTTTTTCTGACGAATTTCCGATTGGGCGACTGGATTCGCTTTTTGGCGCAACGCCAGTTTGAAGCCCGGCGCGAAAAGCCTGCCCCGGCGGCGTCGCCGCAGGAAGCCGCCCTGGAACGGCGCGCCCGGGACCTCGAAAAACAGGCGAAACAACTGCAGGAGCAGGTCGCCCGCTCCGGCCTGGGCGCGGACATGCAACCGGTCCCGGAACCCACCGTTCGTGACCTGTCGGTTCCCCAGGCCAAAGGCCCGCGCATCCGCAAGACCACTTTGCCCGATGCCCCGAAGATCATTGAACCGGCTGACGAAGGACAGGTGATTCCCGCCAAAGAAGTGGCCGCTGTCACAACGGAGGAGGTCCTTGGCAAAAAGGGCGCGGAGAAAGCCGCGGCCAAGACCGAGGAACCCAAGGCAGAAGCCAAGAGCGACGCCGCCGCCGAGAAGGACGAGGCTGAAAAGACCGAAAAGGCGGCGGCTGAAAAAAGCGAACCGGAAATCAAAATTACCGGAATCATGCCGGCCCGCCCGAAGCCGAAGCACAAACCCATTACCGTGGCCCAGACGCCGATCATCGGCAATTACCAGTTGCCGTCGATGGATTTCCTTCAACAGCCGGACATGACGCTCAAGCCGACGGAATCCCGGGAGGAACTGATGGCGAACGCGCGGCTCATGCAGCAGACGCTGGCGCAATTCGACATCGAGGTGTCCCTGGGAGACATCACGAAGGGGCCGACCATTACCCGATACGAATTGCATCCGGCGCCCGGAGTGAAGCTGGAAAAAATCACGGCGCTTTCGAACAACATTGCCGCGGCGCTCAAGGCTGAGCGGATTCACATCCTGGCGCCCGTTCCCGGAAAAAGTTCGGTGGGCGTGGAAGTGCCAAACATCGTTAAGACGAAGGTCATCATGCGCGATCTTCTGGAATCCGACGAATGGCGCGGAACAAAATCGAGAATCCCGCTGGCGCTCGGCAAAGACGTCTACGGACATCCGATTGTGGCCGATCTTTCGGAGATGCCGCACCTGTTGATCGCCGGCAGCACCGGGTCCGGCAAATCGGTTTGCATCAATGCAATCATTGCTTCGCTGTTGTACCGTTTTTCGCCCGACCAATTGCGTTTCGTGATGATTGATCCGAAGGTCGTTGAGCTTCAGCATTACAACTCGCTGCCGCACCTGGTCGTGCCCGTCGTAACGGACCCCAAGAAGGTCATCCTTGCGTTGCGCTGGGTCGTCAACGAAATGGAAAAGCGTTACCAGATTTTTGCGAAGGTGGGCGTCCGCAACATCGGGACATTCAATTCTCGTCCGAACAAAAAGCTCGTGCCGCAGGAACCGGAATTGCCGCTTATGGCGAAAAAGGAAAAGGTCGAGCCGGGCGCCGAAGGATTTGCGGTGGAAGTGGACGAAGAAATTGTGGTGCCGCGCGAAGAGGACATCGTCATTCCGGAAAAGCTAAGCTACATCGTCGTGATCATTGATGAATTGGCGGACCTGATGCTGGTGGCTCCCGCGGACGTGGAAATGGCGATTGCCCGGATCACGCAAATGGCGCGGGCGGCGGGAATTCATTGCATTGTCGCCACGCAGCGGCCGAGCGTGGACGTGATTACCGGAGTCATCAAGGCAAACATCCCGGCGCGCATCGCGTTTCAAGTGGCGGCCAAGGTGGATTCGCGGACGATTTTAGACGCGATGGGCGCGGACAAATTGCTCGGCAAGGGCGACATGCTGTATCTCCCGCCCGGCTCAGCCAAATTGATCCGGGCCCAGGGCGCGCTCATCACCGACCAGGAAATTCAGAGTATTGTGGATTTCATCGCCCGGCAGGGGAAACCGAACTACGACCTGGAAATTCATCAGCAGCTATCCAAGCCCACGGCCTCGGATATTCCGAGCGGCATCGATGAGGACGAAGACCTGATCCAGGACTGCATTGAAGTCATCCGGACCGAGCAAAAGGCAAGCGTATCGCTATTGCAACGGCGTCTGCGCCTGGGCTACACGCGCGCCGCGCGCATCATGGATGAGTTGGAAAACCGCGGCATCGTGGGTCCGGGCAAAGGCGCTGAACCGCGCGACATCCTGATTGATTTGGACGGCGGCGGAGCGGACGGCGCAGGGCAGGAAGCGGTGTAAGACGATGTTGAAGTGTTGAGCCGGGACGGCTTGCGAAATTCTTGAGCACAATTTATCTTTGACCGATGACAGTATCACTCGACAGCGACGTTGAGGATTTTTTGCAGAAGCAAGTGCGCGGCGGCGTCTGCGCGGATGCAAACGAATTGGTTAATGATTTAATTCGCTCGCTTCGCGACCAGCAGCAAAAGCCATTTGGCGTGACGCCGGAATTGGAAAAATGGTTGTTGGAAGCCGCTGACGACCCGGCGACACCGCTAAGTAAGGATGACTTTGACTCCATTCGAGAGCGTGTTCGCGCGCGTCATAAGCTATGAGTGTCCGCAAGTCGGACGTGTTCATCTCTGACATTGAAAGGCAGTACGAGTGGTATGCTCTTCACGCGAGTTTAGATATTGCGGAACGTTACCTTGAGGCAATCCAGGCGACTATCCGGTTGATCGAAATGCACCCGCAGGTCGGCCCCGTTGGCGCCTTTATTCATCCACGACTAACGAGTTGGCGATTCTTTGTTGTTTTCCGTCCTTTTAACAGGCACGTTCTTTTTTACGAAATCAACGAGGGCCGCGTAATCATGCGTCGTGCGATGCATGGACATCGAGATTTGCCAAGGCGATTGCTCGACAGCTAATTTTTCCAGACCCAATCGCCTTTTGAGTAATCAATGTTTCCGTTTTTGCCGAGAAGAACCACGCTTCCGCCGTCATCGGTCTCATTCCAGCCGACAGAATAGAGCAAAAATTTTCCGCTTCCTGTACGCCGATAATGCAACGGTTGACCGCCGATGATGTCGTGCGGGATTGATTGGATGAAATGCGGCGCGAGATCGTCGAGTGTTTCCGGATATTCGCCGTGAACCAGGCGGTAACGCTCGAGGGCGCAGGCAATTTGAGCTTCGTTGACGAGTGTTTGACTGTGCGCGGTTGTTTGCCATGCTTTGTTCCAATTGTGAATCGCGATGCGGGCCAGGAGATAAAAAGGCGAATGACTATCGAGCGAAGAACTGATATCGCGCATCGTCTCATCCACTTTTTTCGGAAAGACCGTGTTATTCTCAAGGTAAACATTTGTCAGCGTTTCGCTTTCGAGTTTCGCGGTGACAGCCATCATTTGATAAAGCCAGCCGCGCGGAACTGCCCAACGAAAAGGTCTTATCGATCCCCAGACAGGAGGGGTTATCATTTGCGCAATGCCGCTTAGGGTTGCCATTTCCGCCATGCGACTTAGGTGAGCCGGTTGTTCCCTGAGCGATTCCAACACAACTGGGCACAAGTCGGTTTCTTTGAGTTGCTTTTGAAGTGTGATCAACTGGGGTTCCTGCCACGCGTGCCGTTGCAGTCCCTCGGCAATCATCGCCGCGTAAAGCTCTGTGATAGCCACGTCGATCATTGCTTCGACGAGGCTCTCCGGGTGGCCGATCCCTGGCTTTTCTAAAATCCGGCAGGAATCGTGGATCAATGTGAGGTTTTGGAGCGCGTCATCCGGTTTACCCAGCAGGAGATCGCATTGGGCCCGCTGTGCAAGGGTTTGGGCCAGCGCGCGCATGGTCACAAAATCAGGAATCGGCATGAACACTGGATTCGAATAGTCGCCCGGCAAAATGGCATAGGGCCGTTTCAATGCCTCACGGATATCATCAAAGGCCGGAACGAATTGGTCGCTCCATTTCAAATAGTCAGATGCAGCCGTTATCCGAACACCAGTTAATGAAACCTGGAAAACATTTTGATTGGCGGTTGGCGCGATGTGCAACTGGCCAATATTTGTGACGCTGTCAGACGGAACGAGGCTTTCCAGTTCGCTGACGGACGGCGCCGTTTGCGCCTGCACTAATATTTGCGCCGGCGGGATAGCGGTCAACTGGCGCCCGGAGAATTTGAAGCCTTGCGCGCCGTCGATGCTTTGGCCGACTGTCCCACGGATTAAAGCCCGAGCCTTTTCAGACGCATCGGGATCGTTGAGCGCTAGTGTATTTGTTCCCGTTAACTGGCCGGATGCAGTTGAAGACGAAACAATAATTGTGGCTACTACCACTGGTCCGCTCTTGGAAGTATTCAATATCGGAAAGGGGGGCGGTGACCCGAAATTGAGCTGAAGCCAGCGATTGGACCGGATTGCATTTAAATTGGCGTCATTGGGCCCGGCCTGTCTGAATTTCTGTAAGATATTTGTGCTGGCAGTGTAGAAATTCTGGTCGTCCGGCACGTTTGGCGGAAGGAATTTGTTCCAATCAAGCTCCACGCCTTGCGCTGCCAATTCGCTTTTGCAATTTTCCCAGGCCCGCTTGCCCCGCCAGTCTTCCTCCGTGTAAAAAGCCGCAATCAACGTGGTTAGAACGGCCAGAGTCACGGCAATACCGCGCACGATTCGCCAGCGGCGTTTATTTTTTGGAGCGTCATTCATGGTTGAAAGCCTTTTCAAGGCGGACGATAGTGGATTAAGCCGTCCAGAGCGTCATTCGCCGTTCGCTCGCAGGGCGTGGCAGATACGGTTTCTCCACCTCCTCGACCGGCGGATTGTCGGGGCCAATCAATTCGCTCAACAACTGTTGTTGCTGGCGAAATACCATAATCACTTCCGGCGAGGGCGGTGATTTGGCCAGGTTGGCTGCCACAGGGTCGCGCATTGAGAAATTGGCGGCTAAGAGCACGACCCAAACTGACGCAAGACCGGCCCAGATCCAGCGCGAGGGCAATATAAGCTCGCCCCAAATCGCTTGTGGAAAGTCCCTCAATAACGAAACCGGTCTGCTTGAAACAGTCCGCGTCGTTCGGGCGGTGTATTCCGCGTCTTCTTTGACGCTCAATTTCCCAACGACAATTCGGCGGACGTCGTCCAGTTTTGGTTCGATGGCCCGGTGCCGGGCTAAAAGCAATTTACGCGGTGATTTCATTTTTTAGCCTCCAATAACGCGCGCAGGGATTTTTTCGCATAATGCAGCCGGGACTTGACCGTGCCGATTTGCGTGTCGGTAATGCGCGCAATCTCTTCCAGTGAAAAGTCTTCAAGATAGTGCAGGAGCAGGACCGAGCGATGCGGCAGGGGAAGCCGGTCGAGCGCGCGCATAACTTCGGCCTCGTCTTCGCTGCGAATGAGGTAATCGTCGGGAGCCTCGAGCGATTCATCCGGCGTATCCGGGATTTCGTCGAGCAAAATTTCTTTGCCGCCCTTCTTCCGCCAGAGCCGGAGGCACTTTTGGTGAGCAATGCCGAAGAGCCAGCTTCCGAATTTTTCATCGTTCCGCAGGCTTTCAATGTGCCGGGTGGCGGCGATGAACGCGTCCTGGACGACGTCGAGGCTTGTTTGTTCGTGATGGACCAACTCAAACACATAAACATAAAGGGGCAATTGGTAGCGGCGAAAGAGCGCGTCCCAGGCATCCGGATTTCCCTGGCGGGCCTGTTGAACTGGCAACTGTTCGCTTTCAGCCATTGCCGGCATTGTCATCCAGTGGAATGCGCGATGCGAGAAAAGGTTCAAACGCGATTGCAACGACCCGTCG
>DASYZW010000789.1:0-7975 GCA_035945915.1 Verrucomicrobiia bacterium
GTAAATGCCGCACGTTTTCATTCATCGTTGCGGGCGTTAATTGCGTTCACATACCGCTCGGAACAGTCCTGGGAATTTTCACAATTGTTGTTCTTTCACGGGAATCCGTGGCGCAGCTTTACGAGGCGGAGGCGAACCACCCGTGAGGAGAAGCTCATGGCGAAAACAGGGCATGGCCGCCGACAATAAAGAAAAATATTTTGGAAAAAGGGGGTGTGCTGGCGGAGTGTGACATCGATTCTCATACATGGTTTGACGGCATTTGCCCGCGAGTGCTCCCCAAAAGCTGCTCCCCGCCCCAAAATCAAGGCTCAAAATTGACGGATCACATTCTGTTGGCGAGCAAGACGCTATGCATGCGGGGGCGCAATCCAATCAAATTTTCTTCTTTCGGAAAAGGACCGAGTTCAAATTTTCATCCTTGATAAGGTACATGGTATTTTCCCTGGCGATTTCTTCCAAATAGACGCCGTCAAATTCCATGCTGGCGCCGGTTAAATCCACCTCGACTTTCTGGCTGAGCATATTTCTCAACGAATTCTGTCAGTCAGACGCGCTACGGCTGATTACTCTCGGAATCATGCTTATCTCCTTTCTACCAAATCACCCATTTTCTTAAGATCTCCCCAAAACCTCGGCCTCAATCGCGCCAAAATCAAGGGCCAAAATGAATCGGTCAAAACAGGGGCGTGCCGGCATTCGCTGCCTTACACATCACCAAAATCAGCGTTTCAGCCCGGCATGCGTTTGGGCCGGAGAAAAATCTGAAACTGTTGGTCGGAGAACGTTGTGCGACGGCACCCAGGCCGGAATTCAAAATGTCGCAGCCATCCATTAATTTCCATTTGCCCTCGAAACATTGTTGCCGGATCTGTATTCTCTATCCCCGATGATTCCACGAATTCGATTCATGGTTTTTCTGGCGGCTGCGGCGGCTCTTTTTGGCAATTCGTTTCGCGCCGTGGCGGAGGATTCAGCCCAACCGCAATATTATGAACTGCGGGTCTATTCAACCAAATCGGCGGAGCAGCAACGACGGGTCAACGAATACTGGCAGAACGCCGGCGTGCCCGCTTACAATCGCATGGGCATCGCTCCCATCGGCGTGTTTACCGAACTGAACGACTCGGCCACGAACCACATTTACGTCGTTATCCCGTGCGATTCGCTTGAAATCTTCGCCGCCATTCCAGATAAGCTCGCTTCGGACACAAACTATCAACAGGCTGCCGCCGATTATTTATCCACATCCAAGGCGAATCCGCCCTACGAACGATACGAAAGCTCCCTGCTCGTGGCGTTCGACGGCATGAAACGTCTCGCCGCGCCGCCGGCGGACCAACGGCCGAACATCTTTGAACTTCGCACCTACTTGAGTCCCAGCGACGGCAAAGGGTTGAACAAAGTGCAAATGTTCAATAGCGGCGAAATTCCCTTGATGAAGCAGGTCCACCTTGGCCCGATCTTTTTCGGCCGCACCCTTATCGGCACAAAACTGCCTTGCCTCACGTATCTATTGTCCGACGACAGCCTCGAGGCCCACAAACAGCATTGGCAGGAATTCAACAACGCGGACGTCTGGAAAAATTTACAGGCGGACCCCCAATACAAGGACAACGTATCCGGCGGCATCAGCATCATGCTCAAACGCACTTCCGCCTCGCAGATTTGATGCGCTCTCATCGCTTGCCCCTCCGTACGAGAGGCTGCCCAATCCTTAAGCAAACCGTGCGCCGGTTTGGCGGCTGGCGGATCAAACAGGCTCATTTATCGAGCGAGGACCTCACCTCAGAGGCATCCAGGATTCCGAATGTGCGCCACTGTTCTTTGCCGGCGGCATCCAGGAAAATAAATGTGGGCGTGGCTTCGACACCGTAGCGGGCGGCAAGATTTTTTCCGGAATCGCTTTGGATATTCACGCGCTGCACGACCAACTTGCCTTGCAACTCCCGTTCCAGCCTATCCACGGACGGTTTTTCGACAATGCACGCGACACAGTAGGGAGATTGCAATTCCAGCAGCACCGGCTGGCCGGGATTCGCAGGAGGAACTTGCGCCGCGGGTCGCACTGCAAGCCATGCCGCAAGCAACGCCAGCACGATACCAGTGGCGATTGAGCCGGCGCGGACCTTGTTCTTGCTCCGCTTTGTGACAGAAAAACCTGTTGCGATCGCCAGCACGAAAATGAAGAGCCCGGAATAATGATTAAACAGAGACATGCGCCGGTTTTGAAGGTCACCAAACTACAGCCTCATGGCGAGCTTTTTAAACGCTCTATGCTTCGCCATATAAACCTGAACTGAATAGGCCTGGTGACGCAGCAGTTTTAAAGGATGAAACGAGCTCACTCCTGCAACGAGTTTTGCTCCAGGATCATTCTCAAACTTTTGGCGTTCTCTCTCAATTGCTGGGCGTTTTCCAATTGAATCTGGAGATCGTCCTGCAGCTCTTTGCGCTGTTCCGGGGAAAGATCCGGCAGATGCAAACTGATTAATTCGGATTTTGCGCCGTTGGCAGTGACTAAAGCGGCCACGGCGCCCATCAGCCCTGCGATCATTTCTAAAGCCAGTTTTTCGTATTTTGTCATATAGCCTCAACCATGCTCTGCAACCGTTTCGAAATCAAGGAACGAAACGGATTGGCTGGATTCCGTTTTGATTCGACGGAAAACGGCAGGATGAAAATCAACAGCTCCAGGAAACGGCAACCTGGCTGGAAGCTTCCAACGGCAAAATGGAATTCGATACGCAACCGGCGAAATATCGCCAGTGAGCAATATCCGCAATGAATAGCGTTCCGCGAAAGCAATCCACGCCAGTCTCCTGACGGCGCGTGGCATTGCGTTTATGGCCTGGCAGATGGCAGCGTTCAGGTCGCCACCTCGCCCGATGGGAACTTTAGCGCGTATGAACGGTATGACCCCAGTTCGGGAGGGATCATTTTTTTGCCGCCAAATCAAAATCAATAAAGGCAGGGGAATTGCGTCGGCGCTTCGTGCGCATTTCAAAACCGATCAAAACTATACTGCAGGTTGCTCTGCAGCGACGGTTGAAAATCGCTTTCGCCCAAAAAGCAAAAGACTCCCAAAACCGAATGCCGCCAATCCCAAGGTTGAGGATTTGTCCGGTGTATTACCCGTCGGCAGCGGTTCCAGGGTAATCAGCGAACCGGGGTCGGGCGGTATGTCGTAGGTGCCCGGACCATTTACGGCAAATTCGCCCACGTATATTCCAAAGAGGTCGCCACCCGTAGTCCCATCATAAGCCGATCTTTGCAGGGTCTGAGCCGTCCCGGTACCACTGAAATTTGCGGAAATCGACAAGCTCGTAAATGCAAAAGGCGCGGAGCTGGAACTGATGCCGCCTGAAGCGCCGAAATACAGCGCCGGGCCGCTGGCATTCATGATTACTGATGCTGCTAACGGCGACGTTCCGTAAATCGTGTGAACCGACCAGCTTGTCCCGATGATCGATCCTAGCGATGAGGCCTGCCCCGGAGATCCATACTCCGCTACGAGATATAGTTCACCCGAACTGTTCTGCACGGCCGCCGGCGGAGGATTTACGACATACATGTATCCCGCTGG
This sequence comes from Verrucomicrobiia bacterium, assembly GCA_035945915.1. Taxonomy (GTDB): domain Bacteria; phylum Verrucomicrobiota; class Verrucomicrobiia; order Limisphaerales; family UBA11358; genus UBA11358. Next base: position 3,587 of record DASYZW010000789.1, read on the forward strand.
AGCGCTCCAAGTCATAGTAATTGAATTGACCCCCGCCAAGTTGATCGACGACGACGGGGCGCCAGAAGCCGGGATTACGTCTTGAAATCCGGGATCGTCAGACAAAGAAAACCCCCAGTATAGTGCGGGCACGCCTCCGGTGAATGTTATATTTAAGGGAGACGCTGACGATGAAAGGGAAGCGACCATCCCGGATAATCCTGCCAGGCAAACCAATTTAGCTTTTGTCATAAAACCCGACTTTCTCCTTTTAAAGAATTTTCCCCACCGTCAACGGCAGTGTGCTACGCAAATTCTATGCCGATAATTTTCGAGTTAAGTAGAGGATTTCAAAAACAGAATTAGGCAATTCGCAAAGCCATGCTTGTAGTTTGCAAGTTACTGTAAGGGACGCGGCTGGAATTTGACGGCGAGTTAAACCGCAACCTTTTGTCACCCCAGCCGCAAAACCGCGCGCTCGTTTTCTCACGGCCAAATCGAAATCAATAAAGGCGCCCCAAGGCCATTATCGCGTCGCGTTCGGACAACATAGTTCCCGCTAAAATCGGCCAGGCTGATGCCAGGCCATAGATTGCTCTCATGACAAACATCAATTCGGCACTAGTTTAGGCTTGCTTATGAACTGGTTTAATTGAATACTTCCACTTGAGCGCTGACCAATGAACCACATTTCATTTGGGTCGGCGACAGAAAGGCACATTATGCATGCATTGGCATTGATCGCGGCGGTTCTGGCGGTTGGCGACCACGGAGTTATCGAAAGCGGGGCAATCGTGATTGTCGCGCTTTCGATTGGAGCCCTTATTCGCAGCAAAATGGCGTAGATTTGCGCCCGGCCAACTGATTTCTGCCGGAAGCAACGTTCAACCGGCGCGAACGCCAATTTGACGCTCGCGCTGTATCAGGGGATATATTTTTTCTGCGGCTGGTCAGAGTTTCGGCAGTTTAAATGGGTAGGGACATGGCGCTTCGCAGGTGGCGCTGCCTCCGATGTCACCGCGTGGAAAATCCGCAATAGGAACCACGAATTCGCAGATCGCCCCCTCGCCGAACGCGCTGCCTAAGAGCCGTCTCCAGCTTCTTCACCTTCGAATCTCTTTTTTCTCCGAATCGTTTCTTGATTTTTTCAGGTTAGGTGGCAGAATGTCCGGCTCGATTTATCGAATTTTTTAAAATGCAGCATATTCGCAACATCGCCATCATCGCGCACGTTGACCACGGCAAAACCACCCTGGTCGATTGCCTCCTCAAGCAATCCGGCACGTTCCGCGCCAACCAGACTGAAACCCAGACCGACCGGCTCATGGATTCCATGGACCTCGAGCGCGAAAAGGGCATTACCATCCGCGCCAAAAACGCCGCGTTCAAGTACAAGGATTTTCACGTCAATATCGTGGATACCCCCGGCCACGCCGATTTCGGCGGCGAAGTCGAGCGCATCATGAACATGATCGACGGCGTGCTGCTCGTCGTGGACGCGGCGGAAGGCCCGCAAGCCCAAACCCGGTTCGTCCTGCGCAAGGCGCTCGAAGCCGGCGCCAAGCCGATCGTCGTCATCAACAAGATTGACCGCGAAAACGCCAATCCCAAGAAAGTCCTCGACCAGGTGTTCGAATTGTTCATGTCGCTCAACGCCACAGACGAGCAATTGGATTTTCCGTTCATTTATTGTTCCGCCAAGGCCGGGTACGCGAAACTGGACCTGAACGACGCCAGCACCACCATGGAGCCGCTTTTCGAAGCGATTATGAAACACATTCCGCCGCCGCGCGCCCGCGCCGGCGACGGTTTCCAGGTCCTGGTAGCCAACCTCGACTACAGCGATTACCTGGGCAGGATCGCGTTTGGAAAGATTTACGAAGGCAAAATAAAAGTGGGCGACCCGGCGATCTGCCGGCACGGCCATGGCAAGATTTCCCGGGGCAAAATCACGATGATTTACCATTTCGAGGGCATGAAACGCATCGAAATCCAGGAGGCCCACGCCGGCGATATCATCGGCATCACCGGCTTTGAAGAGGTATTTATTGGCGAAAGCGTTTGCGACAGTGAAGCGCGCGCGGCCTTGCCTTACATTCCCATTGATCCGCCGACCATCCAAATGGAATTTGCCGTCAACGACGGTCCGCTGGCGGGCAAGGACGGCAAACTCGTCACCGCCCGTCACATTTGGGAACGGTTGCAAAAGGAGACCCGCACCAACGTGGCCCTGCGCGTGGCCCAAACTTCGGACCCCAAAGTCTTTGCGGTGAGCGGCCGCGGTGAAATGCAGATTGCCATCCTGGTGGAACAGATGCGCCGCGAAGGCCATGAGGTCCTGGTGTCGCGCCCGGAAGTCCTCTGGAAAAAAGGCGCGAATGGCGAATTGCTCGAGCCAATCGAAAAATTGTTTGTCGAAATTCCCGCCGAAAATCTGGGCGCGGTCATGGAAAACCTTTCCTTCCGCAAAGCCCAGATCACCAACATGAACCATGTGGGCGCGCACGTTTCTGTCGAGGCGCTCGTGCCCATGCGCGGTATCATCGGTTTCGAGACGGATCTCGTCAATATGACGCGCGGTCTCGGTGTCATGAGCCATTTGTTCCATGAATATGGCGAAGACCGGGGCGAAATCGCCGCCCGCAAAAACGGGTCGCTCGTCTCAATGGACGCCGGCGAGGCCACCAGCTACGCGCTCAACATGATCCAGGAACGCGGCCGCCTTATGGTCGAACCCGGCGACGAAGTCTATGTGGGCATGATCGTAGGCGAAAACGCCCGCGAAAATGATATTCCGGTGAACCCGGTAAAGGAAAAGCGCCTTACCAATATGCGTTCCCAGGGTGACGGCAAAGGCATCCAATTGGCGCCGCCCCTCAAGCTCAGCCTCGAACGCGCCCTCGAATACATTGACGTGGATGAGTTTGTGGAAGCCACCCCCAAAAACTTGCGCCTGCGCAAACGCATCCTCGACGAAAACCAGCGCAAACGATCCGAAAAATCGCGAGTGTTGAAATTCGTCGAGAATTAATTGTTCGTTGCGTGAGCCTTTCCTCGTAACCGCCAGGAACCTGCGTAGCAGAATCCCACGCGTATGCGCCGACGTGTGGAGGCTCTAACTACTTCCCGGAAAAATCCGACTAGCCCAATAATTAGAGTCTCGTCACCTCGTCCTCCTACCACATCAATTATCCAGCGCCTTCAAGAACGCCGCCGCTCCTGCGAATGTGGCAGCAATGGCAAGGACGGTTCAACCAGCCGCAATGGCGTCCTTCTGGCTTTCCTCGGCGCGCGGGAAATGAGATAAACGTCGCGCGCGATGATTGCGCGGACAGGATCGTAATGAATAAGAATCAATTGCGGCGGACGTATCGGGAATTGTTGCTCGACGGCATTGTGCCGTTCTGGGCGAAGCACGGGGTGGACGAGAAATTCGGCGGCGTGCTTTCGTGCATGTCGGAGGACGGGAAACCCATTAGCGGGGACAAATATATTTGGTCGCAGGCGCGGTGGGTTTGGACGTGCTCGGCGCTGTACAACCGGATTGAAAAGCGCCCGGAGTTGCTGAAGTGGGCGCGGGGCGCCATTGATTTCCTGCTTGCGCACGGGCGCGACGCGAGCGGCCGGTGGATTTATCACGCCACTCGTGAAGGAGAACCGGTGGAGGGGGCCATCAGTATTTATTCCGATTGTTTCGCGGTTTACGGGCTGAGCGAATATTGTCGCGCCGTCCCGAGCGCCGATTTGCTCGATCTCGCGCGCAAGACGTTCTCCAGCATCCAGGAACGGATTGAATCGCCGGAGTTCTCCGAAACCGCGCCGTATCAATTGCCGCCGAACCGGCGCAATCATGGAGTGCCGATGATTCTTACGGAAGTGGCGGGCGAACTGTCACAAACCATCGCCAGCGTCCGGCACGGCGGCCACCAGGCTATTGCCACCGCGGCGGATGACTATGCCTGCCGCGTGATGAAATATTTTGTCCGCCCGGCGCGGAAATGCCTCGTGGAATTTTTGGATCGCAATTACGAAGAGGTGCCGGGCCCGGAAGGCACGTTTATCATGCCCGGCCACGCGATTGAATCGATGTGGTTTGTCATGCGTCGCGCGATGGCGCGAGGGGATCGCAACGCCGTCCGCGCCGCGGCGGAAGTCATGCGCTGGCATTTGGAGAGCGGATGGGACCCGGAGTTTGGCGGGATTTTCCTGGGCACCGACGCCGAAGGTCATCCGCCGTTTCTGCCAAATTCTGAAACGAAATTGTGGTGGCCGCACACGGAGGCCTTGTACGGTCTTCTACTGGCGCATGAATTGACCGGGGAAGACTGGTGCAAACGGTGGTTTGAAAAAGTTTACGAGTGGAGTTTCGCGCATTTCTTGATGCCGGAGGTCGGCGAATGGCGTCAAAGG
>DASYZW010000790.1:0-3920 GCA_035945915.1 Verrucomicrobiia bacterium
CTTTGATACCATTGATACGGCTACGCAGTCTTGTTTATCATTTATGGCAAATTCAGAATCGTCGTATCCATATGAGATGGCGTCAGAAGCCTGAAGGGTTTGCCGGGCAACGATTGGTGGTTGTGCCACGGCCGATCCTTGCGACCGCGTTGCGAGGCCCGCTGATCCAATCGCTGATGCCGACCGATGCGGGCTTTTATCCCAAGGCCGAAGGGCATACCTGCGCGCGCGAGCATGGCTGTCCGGAAACCGTTTTTATTTATTGTTCAGAGGGCAACGGCTGGTGCGAAATCGGCGGCAGGATGCATGAGATTACCCGCAACCAGTTGCTGATCCTGCCGGCGTCCACGCCTCATGTCTATGGCGCCGGCAAGGAGGAGCCCTGGACGATTTACTGGTTTCACGCTGTGGGAACCCATTTGCCGATTTACCTCAAAATGCTCGGCGCGACGGAGGAAAAGCCGGTCCTCTCATTGGGCGGCGACGTTCATTTGTTGTCCCTGTTTGAAGATGTGCTGGAGGAGTTGGAGCATGGATTCACGCCATCGCACCTGTTATACGCGGCCCATGCGCTGACCCATTTGATGGGCCTGATCTTGCGGCACAAGGATGAATCCGGTTACGGCGCGACCAATGTTCGCGAGCGCGTGGCCAAAAGCATAGAATTCATGAAGGCGCACCTGCGGGAGCCGTTGAAAATAACGACGCTCGCCGGGCTGGTAAGCCTGTCGCGCTCGCATTACACGACTTTATTCCAGCGCGTGACCGGCTACGCGCCGTTGAGCTATCTCAATCACCTGCGAATGCAAAGGGCCGTCCAACTGCTCAACACGACGGACCTGTCGATTAAACAGATCAGTGATCAACTTGGCTTTTGTGACCAGTTTTATTTTTCGAGGGCATTTGTGAAAATGCACAACCATTCGCCGTCGGAACACCGGCGCCGGTACGGCCGGATGCCGCATGCGGACGTGAAAAGGGGGGACGCGACCGCCGGATCGGGATCCTGAGAGACCGGTCAATTGTCCATGCACACAATGAGGATGTCCATTCCCAATATGAATATATTCGGCGAAACTATGGAATAATGAGCCATCGGAAGCACATATCAGGTCCATCAAAAATGGTCCTCGCGCTCCTGCTAACCGGTTTTTGCAGCTTCACCGCCAAGGCTTTGGAGTTGGCCCAAAACGGCAATTTACTGGAGATGACCAACGGTGACGTGCGGATCGAGTACGACCTGGGCACAGGCCGGGCGAATTTCTATTGGCAGAATTTAATGAAAGTCTCCGGATTTTACGCGGGAGTGGATCTGGGCCCCAATTATGTCACCGACACAGTTTATCCCAGCCATGCCTGGACCGTTTCGAGCAACACGGTCACAGTGACATCCACGACGGGCGCCTGGCCGGCCATGATCCAGACGTTCATTTTCGATCAAACTGACAGCTTCCTGACAAGCATGGCACTCACGGCTTCGACCAACTTACAATCCAATTGGATGAGCCCCTTCGTGGTAGACACCCAGGGCTTTCTGAATATTGGGATTACGAACGACAACCGCGCCTTGTTCGTGCCGTTTGATAATGACGATTTTGTCTCTTACAACTCCGAGCCGATGAACGGTTCGGACACCGGCTATGAAGTGGGCGCATTTTATGACAATGTGAGCCGTATTGGCTTGGTGATCGGCTCAGTCACCCACGACAAATGGAAAACGGGAATTTGGTGGTCCGGCTCGAATAATGAAATTACGCAGATGCACGCCTTTGGCGGCGCGACCGGTTTTTGGACCTGGGACGTGGCGCCGCACGGGATGGTGAACGGCATGACCATTACTTCGCCGGTTATTTTTGTTGGATTCGGAAACGATTGGCGGACGACGATGGAAGATTTCGCCGCGGAGAACAAATTATACGCGCCGATGCTGGCTTGGACGAATGGCGTTCCCTTTGGCTGGAATAGCTGGGGCGTGGCGAATTACCAAAGCCACATCAGCTACAACGCCGCGATAGCGGTCTCGGATTCGATTCACACCAATTTGCAGCCTTACGGATTTACCAACAACGGCACGGTCTATGTGAACCTGGATTCATACGGGACCTACAACCTGAATACGTCGCAATTGATCAGCTTCGTTAAGCATTGCCACGCCAATGGACAGAAAGCGGGCATTTATTTTACACCGTTCACGTATTGGGGAACGGCTTCGCAAGGCAGTAATAATATTGCGACCGGTTCGTCTTACTATTGGAGCGATTTGTACCTGCGGACCACCAATGGAAGCCCCATTTCATACGATCACGCGATCGCCCTCGACCCGACTCATCCGGGCACAAAGGACTGGATTTACAACCAAATCACCGGTTTCATCAGCGAAGGATTCGATTATGTCAAAATCGATTTCCTGTCGCATGGTTCGCTCGAAGGTGTGCATTATGATCCCAATGTCACGACCGGCATCGAGGCCTATAACGAGGGTATGCAGTTCCTGTTGAATGAAGTGGGCGGCACGATGTTTATCAGCGAATCCATCGCGCCTTTGTTCCCGTATCAATACGCGCACAGCCGGCGCATCGCGTGCGATGCGTACGAATCTAAAATCGCCAATACGGTTTATACGATGAATTCGGTGACCTACGGTTGGTGGCTGGACAAGTTGTACTCCTTCAATGATCCGGATTTCATGGTGTTTGACAATGGACCAAGTGCCAACGAAGACCAAAGCCGGCTGATTAACTGCGCCATTACGGGCGTATATTTAAACGGCAGCATTTTAACCAATGCTTCCAGCATCGCCACCGCGCAGCTCTATCTGACCAATGCCGCCATCAATGCCGTGGCGCGCGTCGGCCGGACGTTCCGGCCGGTGGATGGCGCAAAAGGTACCGGCGCGGGAAATATTTTTGTGCGGCAGGACGGGGGAACGTGGTGCCTGGCGGTCTTTAACTATACGGGAAGCGCGTCGAATGAAACGGTCAATTTGAGCGGCGCGGGCCTGCCGCCGGAAACATTTGTAGCAACGGATCTTTGGGACGGCGCCACTGTGCTGGCGACGAATACCTTGCGCGTGAGCTTGAATGCCGACCAGGCGAAGCTGTTCCGGCTTGCCCTGACGAACGCGCCGCAACCGCGATTCATCTCGATTGCCTCCGCCGACGACTGGACAATGATGTTCAGCGGAAGCAATGGAATACCGGGCTTGCAATATTCTGTGGCGGCAACCACGAACCCGGCGCTGCCGGTGGCCCAATGGCCATTGGTCACAACCAATTGTTTCGATACAAACGGAGGCTTTAATTTTACGCTGAGCCGGCGTCCGGACGCGCCGCAACAATATTATCTTTTGGAGACGCCATAAATGAAAGAACGACTGAAGCAATGGGTGCGGCCGGCTCATGGTCGGCCAAACCGGCGATATACAGCAAAGGGCTTTTTATGTTTAAGTTAACGCGAATGAAAATCCCGCAGAATCGCAGATCGCCGGCGGTGGAGGCCGTCCCCGGCCGCAACGGGCATACGCGCAAGGACGCGGTCGAAGTGCGCGTCGAGGATCTGGTCATCCCCACCTATATGCCGGCGGCGCCGGACAAAAACCCGATGTTTCTGGAAAAGCGAGTTTACCAGGGGAGCAGCGGGAAAGTCTATCCGCTGCCGTTTACCGATCGAATCTCCGAAAGGCCGGTTGACCGGAAATGGAAAGCCATCTGGATCGAAAACGAATACATTCGCGTCCTCGTTTTACCCGAGATTGGCGGGCGGATTCATGTGCTCCAGGACAAGACCAACGGCTATGACGCCATTTATCGTCAGCCGGTCATCAAGCCCGCATTGGTCGGGCTGGCCGGCCCATGGATTTCCGGCGGCATCGAGTTTAACTGGCCGCAGCATCATCGCCCCGCGACTTTTTTGCCGGTGGA
>DASYZW010000791.1:0-13592 GCA_035945915.1 Verrucomicrobiia bacterium
CGACGAAATTAATTAATACCAGGATCAGAAAGACAACCAGGCCGACGACGTAATTCCCCTGAACGACAAAATTGCCGAACGCCTGGATGATGTGACCGGCATAACCATTCAAGAGAATCAAACGAGTCGCGGCCACATTGAGCCCCAGTCGATACAGCGTGATAAAGAGCAGCAATGTGGGAAAGCCGGTAAATTCTGCCGGAGTCCTTAGGTAAAGAATGACTAGCAGCGTCAGCAGTGAAATGCTGATACTGCAGGTCAATAACAAGTCCAGAACGGCTGGCGCGACCGGCAGGATCAAAAGCATGATCGTCCCCAGCAGCGCTACAACTAGCCATAAATCGCCATATCGCAGCAATTTACGCATTCTGTCACTTAAAGCACCCATTTGATCTTAAACTTGGTTCTGTTCCGAGTAATACCGATAGCGATTTACCCGATAAACCCACGCAAGGATTTCGGCAACCGCCGCATACAGTTCAGCAGGAATCTCGCCACCAACCGGGCCCTGTTTGAAAAGCATTCGCGCCAGGGGTTTGTTTTCAACTATCGGAACCTGGTGTTGTTGTGCAATTTCGCGAATTTTTTGCGCATTCAGACGAACCCCTTTCGCAACAACTTTCGGCGCCCGCATGGTTTTTCGGTCATATCGGAGGGCGATGGCAATATGCGTCGGGTTGGTTACGACGACGTCGGCAGTGGGAACATCAGCCAGCGCCTTGGCCTTGGACACCATCCGGCGTTTCCGGCGGGCGGCTTTCATGCGCTGGTTGCTTTCCGAGTTTTTCAATTCCTCTTTCAATTCGTGCTTCGTCATCATTAAATCGCGGTTAGTCCGCCAGAATTGATAAGCGTAATCCGCCGCGGCGATGACAAAAAGGCCAAGGCCGACCCGTAAAAGAATTTGCAGGCATGTTTGCCCCAAAAACTGCCCAAGACGCCAGGCGCTAACGGCGGAAGTAAAGATGGGATCGCTCATGATATTGCGAATCTCGGACCAGGTGACCGCCAGGATGAAGGCAAATTTCACTATCCCAACCAGCGTCGGAACAAACAGTCGAACGGAGAAGAGACGCTTGAAACCCTCAACCGGATTAACGCGATCCCAGTTGGGTGTCAGGACTTCACTGGCCGAATTAAACCGGTTTTGAATGCCGCCGGCGACCAGTCCAGCCAGCGCCGTCGCCAGGACCACCGGTCCCGCGCATCTCAGGAGGACAAACACACCGCTGATTCCATAACCTTGGAGTGAATCCATGGTAATAGTAGTGTCGTGCAAGTGTCCAAGCGTCTGAATAGTCACACCGATGAGTTGCTGCCAGATTTCACGACCCGCAATCGCCATCGCAGCCAGCGCCCCCATTAAAACAAAAACTGTCTGCACCTCGCTGCTGCGGGCTATTTGGCCTCGTTTGATCGCCTCTTCCAGGCGGCGCGGCGTCGCTTGCTCGGTCTTTTCGCCCATTTGCTCCGGCATCTTATTTTCCTCCGAGCATTTGGGCCACCCCCAGCAAATCTTCCGGCAGCCGATTCAAGTAATTAACGACGTATTGGGACGAGAGTTGGAGCGTAAACCCAAAGACAATCAATCCGCCGACAATTCTGAAACCGAACATTTCGGAAAAGACGTTCATTTCAGGAACCGCGCGGCTGAGGACCGAGAAAACAAGTGTAATCACAAACGAAACCGCAATAACGGGCGCGGAGATTTGCAAAGCAATCATGAAAATGCGGCTTGTTTGGGCGACCACGGTTTCAAACACTGCGTCGTTAAGATGCGCGCCTCCCATTGGCAAAACCGAATAACTCTCTTGAAACGCCAGCAAAAGCCAATGATGCAGGTTAAGCGTGAGCATAATCACGGTGGCAAGAAAAAGCAGAGCGGTTCCGGCAATCTGAGAATTCTGCTGGTTCATGGGATCCAATATCGCGGCCATATTGAGGCCGATTTCCGAAGAAATGAAGTTACCAGCCAGCTCAACCGCATAGAAAATCATGCAGGAAATGAAACCCAGCAGCAGTCCCACACAAACCTCCAAAATCATCACCCCGAACAACGAGAGAAAATCCATTCGGTCCAACGGAAACGCAGGCAGGATCGGCGCGATCAGCAACGCGCCAAGCGCGCTGAGGGCAATTCGCATGGTAATCGGGAACTGAGCCATCGAAAAAAACGGCATCACGGTCAGAAACGCGCCCAACCGCAAAAACACGAGCATCCAGTTGGAAAATTCCGCGGACATCGAGGCCTATTGCGCCATCTGAGGCATTTTCTCGATGACGCTGACAGTAAATTCTACCAACGATCGCACGATCCAGGGCATCAACAGGAGAAGTACGCCAATAACACCGACGGCCTTCGGCACAAACGTCAATGTCTGTTCGTGGATGGTGGTGACTGCCTGGAACAGGCTCACGGCCAAACCAATAACCATGGCCGCGATCAAAATTGGCGCCGCGATGGTGAGCGCCTGGTAGATCATGTTTTTTAACAATTCAATTGCAAATTCAGCGTTCATAAATTCAAGTCCCGAAGCTTCTGACCAGCGATTGGACCACCAGGGCCCAGCCGTCCACGAGCACGAACAACAATAATTTCAGGGGAAGCGAAACCATCATAGGAGGCATCATCATCATGCCCATGCTCATCAGTACCGTGGCCACAACGATATCTATCAAAATGAACGGCACATAAATTAAGAACCCCATCTGAAATGCTGTCCGAAGCTCACTGACGATAAACGCCGGAGTCACCACTCGGAGAGGCAACTGGTCCGGCGCCGTCGGCTCCATTTTCGCCATCGATACAAAAAGCTCAACGTCGGCAGGCCGCGTTTGCTTGAGCATAAAGGTACGCATCTGGCCGGACGCGCGATCAAACGCCTGCTGGCTTGTAATCTGATGCGCGCGATACGGAATCACCGCCTGTTGGTTAATATTGTCCCAAACCGGGGCCATGATGAAATAGGTCATGAACAGCGACAGCCCGATGATGATTTGATTCGCCGGCGTTCCCTGTAATTGCAATGCGCTGCGCACGAATGAAAGGACAATGACAATACGCGTGAAGCACGTCATCAGGAGAAGAATCGACGGAGCCAGCGTCAGCAGCGTCAGAAAAAACAATATCCGGATGCTGACATCCACGTCCGGCGCGCCGTTGCTGCCTCCCAGGGTGATGGATACCGGAACAAATCCCGTGGCGTTATTTGTTTGAGCTGAAGCCGTGAGCGTTAAAAAAACGAACAAGGCCGGTAAGCCAATGATTTTCAGGAACCTCTTCATTTGCCCTTAAGGACCTGGGCCAATGTTTGCGCAAACGCGGGTTTGGAACCGCTCGCCGCATCCCCCGCAGGTTCGTTTTCTCCGGCGGCCGGCAAATGGCTCAATAGAGTGACTCCGGATGGCGATGCGGAAATCAGAAATCGTTGTTGCTCGAAACCCACAACATACAGCGAATGGCGGCCACCGAGGGGACGGGTTTCGAGAACCTGCAATTTTGGACCGCGCCCCGGCTGCAACGTCAACCGGCGCCAGTTTTTGACCAACCAAACACCGCCCAAAAATATTCCAATGACGAAGGCCATTGCTCCGGCCACTCGCAACAGAGAAACGGTCGCATCAGGCAGCGCGGGCGCTATGACCGGCCCGGCGATGAAATTGGTTTGTCCAAAAGCGGTTACCGCGAAGCAGGTTGAGCAGACCAGGCAACCCGTCCGGCGGCCTATCCTGCGTGTCCGGTCTGTTTTCATTTAGGCAGGCACGGAATTCGGAACCCCAATGACTTCCGTGATCTTGACACCAAAGCGGTCTTCAATGACCACGACCTCGCCGCGCGCGATCAGTTTTCCATTGACGCTCAGTTCTACCGGAGCATCGGCAGGTTTATCAAGCTGAACAACTGAACCGACATTCAGTTGCAGGATCTCCCGCATGGGCAACTGACAACCACCCAGTTCGATCGTCAGACTGACCGGGACGTCCAGGACAATATTTAAATTCGCCGGATTTTCGGCAGTAGCGTTCATGTGTTGTTATTAATCGCGGTCACTTGCACGGCCCATTTGCCGCCGGAAGTCCCGGGGCGTCCAATAAATCTGGGCACGTGATTCAAACGCAGCCGTACTTGCGCGGCGCATTCGGCATCCAGAGCGAGCAGATCACCCGCTTTGAGCCGCAGAATCTCGTTGGCCGACATTTTGAAGCCGTGCCATTCAGCGATGACCGGGACCTTGATCTCATTTAATTGCGAATTCCATCTTGGACTGGCGGCCCGCGCCGGCGCGGTTTCCGTGCCCGGCAGCGACGGTGACAACAAACGCATAAGCGGTTCAACCGTCGTATATGGAAAAACAATCTGTATTGGCTCCGACTGTTCACCGATCCCGCCGTTCATCGTCAGTATCAGCATGGCGGTATCTGGCGCCGCGGTTTGCAAATAGCGGCTGTTGTTTTCATGGCCCAGAAGCGATGGCTGCAGGCCGCGCATTTCCGGCCAATGATTGCACCATTCGCTAATGACCAGTGACGCGACCTGGTCAATCAGAGCAGTTTCAATTTCACTCAATTCACGCGCCTCTTCGGAGTTTTGCCCGGCGCCACCCAGCAAACGATCCACCAGCGCCAAACCCAGGCGCGGCGGGATCACCAACAGCCCAACACCTTTAAGTGGGTCCGTTTTAAACAAAGTGATATGGGTCGGCCCGGGCAGGTTCTCGACAAAATTCTGATACCCGCCGATTTGGACTTTTGAGAGCTGAAGACTGAATTCCAGGCGCAAAAATATGGCCAGTCGCGCCGCAAGCGAACGAATAAACTGCTCATGGCGCTGGCGAATCCGGCGTAATTCGCTCGGGGCCAGAAAACCCGACTGACGAAAATCGTGGTTGCGGATTTCATCTGCCTTTCGCCGCTCGCGAAGTCCTTTGGAGGTCAGCACAGAAATGTCACTCCGCGGAATCTCGCCGGGGGGTGTGGGTGACGTGGAATCGCTCATTTTACTGGATCGCAAATTCGGTGAAATAGATGTCCTGAACCATCGAATCACCAAGAATATTGTTAAAACCCGTGATCAATTCAGTCCGGATCAAATTTCGCGCGCCCGGCTTTTCAAGATCAGCGAGCGTTTTGGTCGCCAACGCTCCACAGGCCATGTCCCGCAGTTGGGCGTCGTGCTCAGCCATTTTGTCTTTGAAATCCGCCGCGGACCCTTCCACCGAGATGCTGACCAGCAGGTATCGCGCGCCCATGGTGCCGGACACATTGACGAGCATCTTGTTCATGAGGACTGACTGCTGTTTCGCGCCGGGAGCTTCCTTATGGCTTTCGGCGCCGCTGCTGCCGCTGCTGCTCGACGCCGTTTCGGCTTTGATGCCCAATCCCTTTTGGAGTTGCGGCAGGATGACGAATTGCGCCACGGCGAAGGCCAGGGCCGGCATGAGCATAATCGTAACGACGAGGGGCAGCCACGCCTTTACACCACCCGAAGGGGCCGTCGCCGCTGGCGCGGTGCTTTCCGCCTTTTCTTCCGGTTTGATTTCGTCCTCCGGCATGGAATTAGTGCTTCAAATTCACAAGGTCCTGAAGGATTTCATTGCTCGTGGTTACGGTTTGAGCGTTTGCTTCAAAACCGCGTTGCGCGGTAATGAGATCCGTAAGTTGGCTGGCCAGGTCCACGTTCGACATTTCCAGAGAACCGCTAACCAGGCTGCCGAGACCGTTGGAGCCAGGGGCAACCGGCGCTGCCAATGGCCCGGCGTTGGCCATTCCGTTGTAAAGGTTGTCGCCTACACTAATCAGCTGAGTAGGTGCCGTAAAATTTTGCAGCGCAATTTGACCGCCGCTGAATTGAGTGCCATCAGCCAACAGGATGCTCACGCTCCCATCCGAGCTAACCGTATAACTTTGGACCGGTGATGTGTCATTGTTGGGCGCATTGGTATTGGAAATTTGGATGTTGCCCAGGGTGGTGCCGCCGGCTGTCGTGTACCCCTGTACCATCATTCCATTGCTGGTCACCAGATAACCGCTCGAATTCACCGTGAAGTCTCCGTCCCGGGTAACGTACTGCTCGCCGCTCGAAGGGTCCTTGACAACAAAGAAACCGTTTCCATTGATCGCCAGGTTGCTCGGCACACCGGTGTTGGTAATGGATCCCTGCGTAAATGCGTCGGTGATGGAATTGGTCACCACGCCGGTGCCGATCTGTTCACTGCCGGCCGCGTTTGAACCGATGGTCTGGCTCAAAGCGTTGGCAAATTCAACATTGGCCTCCTTGAACCCGACCGTGTCCACGTTGGCGATGTTGTTTCCAATCACATCCAGATCCTGCTGGAATTGATCGAGGGCGCTCACGCCCGAGTCCATTGAAAGAAGCATAATTGGTTATTGGTTGATGGTTTAGTTCGATGACGAGGGTGATGTTTGATTTACGACTGTTGGTGTAACGGACAAGACCTGGCTTAAATCGTAGGCAGTTCCATTAACCACAATTTGGGGTGTACCGTCTGAGGATTCGGCACCCAGGACGACCGATTGGACCACACCACTCGTCGTCTGCTGGGAGTTCGGTTGCTTCAGTACGACAGTACTGCCGATCAGGCTGTTTGCCTGCATCGTGGATAGCGAGGACGACATCGAGGATGTCTGTGACAATGAAGTGAATTGAGCCATTTGCGAGGCCATTTCCGTGTCCGATTGCGGTTGCAGCGGATCCTGGTTTTCCATCTGCGCCACCAACAATTGGAGGAAATCATTTTGAGTCAATGTTTGCTGCGCTCCCGAGACTGAATCGGACGAGGCCGTCGAATTGACGATGTTATTGTATTGATTATTTACGGCAGATGCGGCTGACATATGTTCTTATATTTTAGTTAGGCCCAGGTTTCCCAACCGCGCTGCGCTTGCGCCGGTTCAACCACTGGCTCCTGCGCTATGGCAGGGACGATTTGACTGACCGGCCCGGCGGTAAAATATGATTCGTCAATCTTCTCAACAGGTTGTTGTTGTTTTTGTGAAGCGGACCCATCGCCGCCGCTTTGAGAACCGGTCGCGTTATCGGTCAATGGCGCAAGCTGAATGCCGCGCTGTCCCAGCCGATGTTGAAGGTCCGGCCATTGTTGCGTCAAACGATGAAAGTCGCCCTGTTGCAAAACTGCCTGCACTTCGACAGTTCCTCCATGCTGGCGCAATTCTAATGACAACCGGGTCCCCGAATCGGGCTTGATGACTACCTGCATCAAATTATTGCCCGTATCGCTCAAACGAACGGCATTCAATGTCACCATGTCTTGAAGGCGCTCCACTGAAGCCAAATTGGAAGCCGACACAATGGATGCCGTATGAACTGTCATCGTCGCGCCCGCTCCGGTACCCGACGCCTCCGAGGCATCCAAGCCAGGCGGCGCTACCGCGGCATTTTGTTCCGAATGCACTGGAATCGGCGCCCGCATACCCGCCTGCGCTGCAATAACTGCATTGCCCGGCAAAACTTTCTCAGTTTGACCGGCAATATTGTTCGCTTTTTCCGTTTGTTTCACCGTTATATCCTGTTTAGCAATGGATATGCCATTGCTATCAAGCGACATTTGGGTGGATGAACGATCGTCAGAAGTGAGTTCACTTACGGGTCGATCTCCACTTTGAATTGCCGCTGATTTAGCCTGTGTGAGAGACTCCAATCGCTCAGCAGAAACGGCGTCGCCATCATCTTTTGCCGGTGGCGGGAACTCTTTCATGCCCTGCGCGCTGGCTGCCACTGATATAGTCTGCTCCGATCCGGTGAGAGGCTCAGTTTCCGGAATGGAAGAGGAACTTTTGGAAAACGTCGCAAAGAGTCTTTTGATCTGCGTAGTCGCAACATCAACCGCCGTGTTTTCGGCTGCTGGTGGCTGCTTCGTAATCACTGAACCCGGATCCAGGGACGACTTTACGGGTAATGAGGAAACAGAACTTAATGGCGCCATCGTCCCGGCAATAATTTGATGAATCGGTATTCCGGAAAAATCCAGGCTGCCTCCCGGCTCGACTCCCTGCCAGGATGCATTTTTTTGTGCCTTGAAACTGCCAGCGCTTTTATCCGCGGATTTTTCTGCCTTTCCCACTTTTGATTGACCAACAATCGATGGAGTCACGGCACTTCTGGCTGAACCCACGGCGGCGATGGAATTGCCGATCGACTGCGGCCCTGCGGTTTTATCCTGGTGATGCTCGGCCGACTCAGCCAATGGGCTCGATGAAGTCTGGTGGTTACCCCCATTAATTTTGGCGCCGGTTTGACTCCTAAGTGAATTTTCTTTCGAATCGGTGACCGCGCTCGACAGTGCATGGTCAATCAGATCCGAAAACGGCCCCACGATTCCCGTGGCCGCAGCAGGCTGATTTTGTTCGTCGCAGCCATTTTGCGGGAGCGAACCGGAACCGGCCGTCGGCAAAATGTTTGAAAAGGTTGACATTAGGGACTTTGCGGAGCCGTGGTTGCAGTTTCGGGAAGCACCTGGTGCAGGCGCTCGGTCAATGCCGCGGCCCGCTTCGCTTCGCCGGATTTGCTTAACGTATCCAGAATCTGGCTCGCTTGATCCGGGTTCATGACAAAAAGAATGCGCACGATGTCGTCGTCAGACATTTGGCCAAACATGGATACCGCGCCTTCCGGCGACATTGCAGCGATCAATTTGGCCTGACGCTTCACATTGGCGGTCTCCTGCGCTTTAAATCGAACGACGTTTTGATCGAAATCCGATTGCAGCTTAAAAACCGTCTGAGTTACCACCGACATTTCCTGAAGTTCAGCATTGAGCCGCGTTTGCCATTCATTGAGCTGTTGCTGGCGCAGGTCCAACCGGCTCCTCTCACTTTGAATTTGAGAAATCCATTCGTTGAATTCCGGATTTCGAAACCGCCAGGACGGGTCGTCTTCCGCCGAGTAGTCGGGCTGCAGCAATCGCGCGCCCGCGAATTTTGAGGGATTGAGAACGAAAACAGTTGTGGCCAAATATAAAAGGCACCCGAGCAGGGCCGCAAACCAACCGGATTGAAGAATGCGAATCATGATTTTGAGAATGTGTCAGACAGACTGGACTCCAATTGGTTCGCTCCGGCCATTTGCACCGCCAGTTCATCAAATTGCTTTTGTTCTTCCCGGAATAGCTCTCGGGAATAGGCGCGATGGGCCTTTTCGTAAAAACGATCCAAACCCTCGCGCTCGCGCCTCGCGGCGTTCATTTCTTGAAATGCGATTTGTGAAACTCTGCGCGCTTCTGCAAATGCCGCTTTCCGCTCGTGCTGATGAATTTCGAGCGCCAGGCACCAGGTCCGCAGATTCATAATTCGCGCGGCGGTCGCGCCTTCATTGAGTTCCCGGGTCAAAGCCTCCCTGCCCCGGGTCAATTCATCAGTTGCCTTTTCCAATTGGGCAGCCGCCGTGTTGCACGCCAGCAACAGCCGGGCGTAGCGCTGTTGCGCGGCGCGCTCCTTCTGCCTGCGCAGGACCCGCAACGGCTCAAGTGGAAAGCGAAAGGTTTTCATTGCGGTCTATGTTTCTGCGCGGGAACTTTTTCGGCCACCGGCGCAACCAACGCTCCGGTAAGGAGGTTCCAACTCTGCGCCGCCGAGAAGCCTTCAGCCACGCCTTGTCGCAGGAAACGGTTTAGCGGGCCATTCAGGCGGATCGCCAGGTCGATTGCCGGGTTCGTACCCGCCGGATAGGCGCCAATGTTGATCAAATCCTGATTTTTGCGGTAAATGGCCAGATGTTCGCGCGCGGAAACGGCCAGGCTCAATTGTTCCGGCTTCAACAAATCGCGGTTGAGACGGCTGACGCTCTCCAGAACGTCAATGGCCGGATAATGGTTCTGCGTGGCGAGTTCACGGGTCAACACGATATGACCGTCAAGAATAGAACGGGTTGCGTCGGCGATCGGATCGTTCATGTCATCCGCTTCTACCAGGACGGTAAACAAACCGGTAATCGAACCGCGCTCGCTGGTGCCTGCACGTTCCAACAATTGGGGCAAAAGGGAAAAAACGGACGGAGTATAACCGCGGGTCGTGGGTGGTTCGCCAACCGCCAGGCCAATTTCACGCTGCGCCATGGCGAACCGGGTCACAGAATCCATCATCAGCATCACGTTTTGCCCGCGGTCCCGGAAATATTCCGCCACGGCCATCGCCAAAAATGCCCCCTTCACCCGGTTTAGGGCGGGTTCATTGGAAGTGGCAACTATCACAACCGATTTTTTGCGGCCACGCTCATCCAGGTCCCGCTCCAGAAATTCACGCACCTCGCGCCCACGCTCGCCAATCAGCGCAATGACGTTGACGTCCGCCTCTGCCTGAGATGCCATCATTCCCAGAAGCGTCGACTTTCCCACGCCGCTGCCCGAAAAAATACCGAGCCGCTGCCCGCGTCCACACGGGATAAATGTGTCAATCGCCTTGATCCCTGTTTGGAAGACATCCGTGATGCGCTGTCGTTTCAACGGGTGCGGCGGACTCAATTTTAATCCGACAGTCTGTTCTGCCGCGATCGGGCCCAGGCCATCAATCGGATTGCCTAATCCGTCGATCACCCGTCCTTTGAGGGCGCTCCCCACGGCCACGCACAGCGGCGCGCCTGTGGCAATGACCTCGCTGCCGGGATGAATCCCATGGATTTCACCGAGCGGCATGAGCAGCAAATGATGGTTTCGAAAGCCGACCACCTCCGCCAGCGTGCTCGCCTCCTGTCGCCCGGACTGAATGCGACACACTTCGCCCACCGCGGCGAGCGGTCCTTCGGATTCGACGACCAATCCTATCAGTTGCACAACTCGACCGCATGTTTCAGTTACTCTTGCTTCCCGGACTCTTTGGATCAGATGATTTAAGCGGCTATTCACCGGAGGAGGAGTCGTTGCTGTCATAAATTCACCGCCTTCCGGAGTTGCTCCATCTTGGTTTCCCGGGATGCATCTACTAGTCCGAATCGGGTTTGTATAATGCAGCCTCCGCGGCTGATTTCAGCCGAAGGCACAAATCGAAGCGGACTTTTTCCAGGCGAATCCTCTAACAACGGTGACTTGCGTTTTTGGAGCAGCGCGAAATCGTCCGGATGAATTTGAATGGCGATCTCCGCGGTGTCCTGGACCTGTTCGAGGGCTTCCCGCACAACTTTTTCGACCGTCTTTACGTTGATTGGAAGGCCCCCAACGATCTTTTGCGCTGATTCCAGCGAAAGCTGAATCAAGGCCGTTTCCATTTCGTGCCGCATTTTTGGAAGCATTTCGCGCATGGAGGCGACAATGCCGTTTTGCAATTCCGCCATCTCACGGCGCTGCTGCAACAATTGCTCCTGCAAAAGCTGTTCCCCGTCACGACGGCCTTGATCATACGCGGCCTTCTCACGTTCCTGAGCAACATCCCGCTGCTCCACCGCGGGCGCTTTGGCCCGCAACTTCACCGCCTGGACCGGTTGCTCAAACGTAATGGTTTTAGACCATTTCATATTCGGATTCAGTCGACTTGGAAGCATCTATTTCAATTTCGCCGTCTGCCTCCAATTTTCGGACGATATCGATTATCCTGAATTGCGCCGCCTCAACATCTCGAATCTTGACGTGACCCAGGAACGCCATTTCCTCCTGCACCGAAGCGGCGGCACGTCGGGAAATATTGGACAGGAGCAGTCGCTTGAGCGGCTCGCTCGCCTTCTTGAGCGCCACCGTAAGGTCGCGTGTGTCGATTTCGCGCATGATGCGTTGGATATAGGGAGGGTCCAGCGACAACAGGTCTTCGAACGTAAACATTTTTTTTCGGATGGCCTGCGACAAGTCAGGATTGCGCCCCTCGATATTGGTGAGCAACGCACGGCTGACCGTTTTGTCCATCGCATTAAGCAAATCGGCGACGCTGGTGATGCCGCCGGTTTGTTCCATGGCGCGAGTCTGCTTTACTCCCAGCTTCGCGTTGAGCACCGCGACGACTTTTTCGCCGACTTCCACCGGGGTTGGCGCAAGGGTGGCAAGGCGCTCGACCACCTGCTCCCTTTGTTCGGGCCGAAGCAGGTTCAACACCTGAGCCGCTTTTTCAGGGGAAAGATGGCTGATGATAAACGTAATCGCCTGCACTTTCTCATCCCGCAACAGGTTGAAAATGTGTCGGGGATCCATATCGGCTATACTCTGCATGGCCCCAACCGGCGCGCGGATGGATGTCACCCGTCCCAAAACATCGCTTGCCTTGAAACTGCCAAGCGCCTTTTCGAGGGTATTGCGCGTGACCTCCACACCGGCCGAAACGGATGTGCTGGCCGCCACGGCGACATCTGAGAATTCCATTAGGATATCCTGCTGTTGGTCGCGCGTAATCAGATTAAAACGGGTCATCTCGCGGGAAATGGCTTCGATCTCACGCGGCTGGAACTGTTTCAACATCACCGCCGCGCTGTCCGGGCCGAGCATGACCAAAAGCGCGGCGAGTTTCTGTGTCTTGTTCAGCGCCCCGGCATCAACCGGAGCTTCTGTGGGTTCACTTGTGGCTGGCATTTAGTTCTCCGATGTTCGGCCTTTGTTCATCCAGTCGCGAATGGCCTGGGTCATATTCGCGGGATTTTCTTTGATCAAACGGTTTAAGACTTCCACAGTCACCACACCGGGCTGCGGCTCAAATTCTTCGCCATAACGACCGTGACCATTGCCATTCCCATTTCCGTTATGTTTGGCCACGAGCCGGCCCACGGGAACGCCAATGGGAATTTCCTGGACTGGCGTGCGCTTAAACAGGCGCATTAAGACAAAAAGCGCAGCGATACCGAGCGCGGGATAAACGGCATTGCGAGCCAGATTAATCCAAAAGTCCCTTTGCTGTTCCTGGTTCAATTGGGTCGTAATCCCGGTCGCATAGTCATCATTGAACGGAAGCTCTTCGAGCGAGATCGTGTCGCCGCGGCTGGTATCAATGCCCAACGCGCTCGAGACGAGTTTGGTTAGTTCGTCAAGTTGTTCGGGTGTCCGCGCCACGGGCTTGCGGTCCGCGCCTGTGCCTTGCATTTGTTCCGCAACGGTTACCGAGGCCGTCAACCGCTTTATCCCGCCCGCGGACTGCACGAGGCTGCTCGTGGTTTTGCCGATTTCGTACTCAGTCGTCGAAGTCGTCTTATGGTCCTGCATATTATTCAACGGGCTATTCGCGGCTTGCAAAGACGTGTTCGTGCTGATGTCGGCGGTGATTCCCACCGGCCCGGAAGGTGTGCTCGTCGTCGTGGAATTGTTGTTTTCGTCGTTCTTGGTCTCCGTTCGAACCACCTGGCCGTCCGGGTCAAACTTTTCCTGGGTTTGCGTCATCGTGTCATAGTTAATGTCCGCGGATACACGGACAACTGCCTGGCCCGGCCCAACGACTTTATCGAGCATGTCCTGGGCTTTTTTTGACAAATACTGTTCAAGGTTGCGCCGCGCAGCCAACTGTGTGTCGGTCAGTCCAGTGAGCGAGTCATCGTCGGTGTTTTCAGCCAGGACATTGCCGAGGTTATCCACTACCGCCACGTGGTTGGGCTTGAGGCCTTCCACCGAGTTGGCCACAAGAAAACGAATCGAATTAATCGAAGGCTGCGATAA
>DASYZW010000792.1:0-13006 GCA_035945915.1 Verrucomicrobiia bacterium
CGGCCAAGATTTTCAGCATGTGTGCCAATATCAGCGACACAGCAACTGGTTCCGGACCGTTTCGGATCGGTGCGCCAATCAGCCTGCTTCTGGCCGGCGGCTTCGATGCGATCCAGCAGCCAGCCTTGCGAATATTCGGCAACGACTTTCAAAATTTTGCCAAGCGTACCGGCCCCGATCATGGCGCGCGCTTCCTTGACCATGGGATAGCCGGTATAATTATGCGTAAGAGCAAAAATATTTCCGGTCCGGCGCGCGACGTCGCGCAATGCCCTGGCTTCCTTGAGCGAAATCGTCATGGGCTTATCGCAGATGACGTGAAAGCCGGCTTTAAGGAACGCCGTCGCCATGGGTGCATGGAGAAAATTGGGCGTGACGATGGAAACAAAATCAATGCGGTCACCAGGCGGCAACGTTGCTTCGGCGCGCGCCATTTCCTCGCAACTGGAATAGACCCGGGACGGGTTCAGGAAAAGTTGTTTGCCCGTTTCCCTGGAATTGGCGGCGTTGGAGGAAAACGCGCCGGCGACGAGTTCGATTTGGCCGTCAAGATTGGCGGCCATGCGGTGGACGGCGCCAATGAAAGCATTCTGTCCGCCCCCAACCATTCCGTAACGAAGTTTGCGTTTAGTTGCCATCGGCTGCGAAATGCAATTATTTCTTTTTGGAAAATGCCGCGTCGAACGCGGCATGGCTGGGCGCGAAATCGAGCTTGCGCACAAACGCGCAGCTTTCGGTCGCGCCATGGACGCGGTCCATCCGGCCATCTTCCCACTCCACTGAAAGCGGCCCGCGATATCCGACGTCGTTTAATGCCATGATCACATCCTCGAACCGGATATCTCCGCGGCCAAGCGAGCGGAAATCCCAGAACCGGCTCGGGTCGGAAAATTGGGTGTGGCCGCCGAAAACTCCCACGGTGCCGTCGCCATGTCCCCACCACACATCTTTCATGTGCGCATGAAAGATGCGGTCGCCAAATTCGCGGATGAACCGGACATAGTCCACGCCCTGGTAACCCAGGTGCGACGGATCGTAATTAAATCCAAAACGTTTATGATGTTTGACGGAATCAAGGGCGCGATGGGCGGAGGCAATATCAAAGGCAATTTCGGTGGGATGGACTTCGAGGGCAAAGTTGACGTTTTCCTCGTCAAAGACCTCGAAGATGGGCAGCCAGCGTTTAGCGAAATCGGAATAACCGCGTTTGATAAAATCCTGGCTGGCTGGCGGAAAGGCGTAGACCGCATGCCAGATGCTTGATCCGGTGAATCCATTGACGATCGCGGGCTTGGACGAATCGCCACCCGTTTTGGCGTCAAAGAATTTCCGGGCGGCGCGCGCCGTGGCTTTCATCTGTTCGGCGGCGCGTTGACGAATGCCTTCGGGCTTGCCATCGCCCCAGACGTGGGCGGGAAGGATTGACTTGTGGCGTTCGTCGATCAAATCGCAGACGGCCTGGCCAACAAGGTGATTCGAGATGGCAAAACAGGTCAGTCCATTTTTTCGCAGCAGCTCCCATTTCTTTCGGACGTAATCACGTTCTTTGAGCGCGCGTTCGACGTCGAAATGGTCCCCCCAGCAGGCGAGTTCGACGCCATCGTACCCCATCGTCCATGCCATCGGGGCGAGTTTTGCGAGCGGCAGATCGGCCCATTGGCCGGTAAATAACGTGACAGGTCGTGCCATGGATAAATTAAAAAGTCAGGCCGGTTTTTGGCCGAAGTTGATGGCCATGGCGCCACCGACGAGATTAATAATACGGACGTCGGTCAGTTGCAGTCGGCGCATTTTTTCAGCGACGCCCCATTGCGCGGGGTAATGTTTCAATGATTCGAAAATATAGGCATATGCATCGGCGCGCCCGCCGAAGAGGAGGCCGACTACGGGAACCGAGCATCTCAAGTGCGTAAAATACAGGGTGCGCCAAAGGCTGTTGGCGGGCTTGCCAAAATCGAGGGAGACGATTCGGGCGCCGGGCCGGGCGACGCGCACCATTTCGCGCAGGCCTGTCTCTAAATTGGACAAATTGCGCAATCCGTACCCTACGGTTATGGCATCGAAAGAATTGTCCGGAAATGGGAGCGATTGGGCGTCTCCTTGTATGAATTTGAGGCTTTGGCACTTTGACTTTTCTAGGCGATGGTTGGCCACTTCGAGCATTTTTTCGCTAAAATCGAGGCCGGTGACTTCGGCGCCCTGTTCCGCCAGGGCCAGGGCAATGTCGCCGGTGCCGCAGCAGAGGTCCAGGGCACGGTCGCCCGGTTTGACCGCTGCCAGGGCTGTTACCTTGCGCTTCCAAAGGCGGTGCAGCCCAAAACTTTGCAAATCATTGAGCAAATCGTATCGGCGTGCGATGGTGGCAAAGAGGTCGCCGACCCTCCGGGCGCGGGTTTCCCCCGGTACATAGAATACATTGCTCACGGTGGCAGTTTAGACGGGGCATGGACGGGTTCAAAGCCCATAAATTAAAATTGGCAGATAAGGCTAATTTTGGTATGGATTTAGCTCAATCAGGCTTCAGAACGGGTTTATTATACATGACAACGAATGCTGAAACAGCCCCGCCACCGCCGAAGAAGATATTGGTGGTGGATGACAACGACCTCATTGTCAAGACCATCTCGGTGAAGCTAAAAAGCGCCGGGTTTCAGGTATTTACGGCCCTGGAAGGCGCCGAGGCCGTGGCCCTGGTCCGGAAACAAAACCCCGACCTTATCGTGCTGGACATCAGCTTTCCGCCGGACGTGGCCGGTGTGCCATGGGACGGCTTCCGGATTATGGACTGGCTGCATCGTGTGGATGAATCCAAGAGGATTCCCATAATCGTCATTACCAGCGGCACCGGCGAAAAAGACAAGGAACATGCCCTGGCAGCCGGCGCCGTAGGATTTTTGCAAAAGCCCATCGATCACGACGAGTTGCTGAAGTTGGTACGCGCGTCGCTCGCGGCCGCGGCGACTGTGGCGAAGTAGCAGAGGACCCCGTTTCGCGGTGCCGGCCGGTTGAGCCGGGGAGACGCGTTTGCCTGCGTGCCGGTCATGGGGCGTCGAGAGAAACTCACTTTTTCCGGGATATTTCACCAGGATTCGTAATTACGACGAAAGAACCATGGCATAGGCTGACATGGGGTATGATGGTTGTTGTCGATCCAAATAATCAGGCTTGCCATCGGGGGCAATTTTATTAAATTGTTGCTCTGCTTTGGAAGCGAGCGTAGCTCAGTCTGGTAGAGCGTCACCTTGCCAAGGTGAATGTCGAGGGTTCGAATCCCTTCGCTCGCTCCACTTTTTATTGACGAATTCTCGGACTGAAAAAAACAGCCCTTGTTCGATGCTGTAAAATTTTGTGATGGTGAGATGATGCTGACTTAATTGAGACAATCCATTTTTGACCGTTGTGCCGGCGATTACTGAAGACAAAGAGGGTCCCGTCGCGAGGGTCTTCTCCCAACCGTTCGCTCACCGCAGCGTACAGGCCATTGAATCCCTTGCGCATATCGCAGGCTTCCACGGCCACGTACACTTTGAGGCTCCCGGAAAAACTCAGCATGACTTGCCCAGGGTTCGCAATAACGCCCTGGCCAGCGTCGCTTGTTGGCGGTCCTGAATCTCCAGCCGGGCTCCGCCGGGCAACTCCACGACCAGCGGCTTATTATTCCCGTTGTTCTCCTCGGCGACCGCCTCCAAAAGCCGCACCTTCGGACCACCTTCCCCAAGCCTGGCTCGGCGCTCACGCAACACCCAGGCGGCCAAGGTCGCATACTTCAGCCCCGTTTGCCGGGCGAACTGGGCTGCCGATACGCCGCTACGTTCGAACTCTGCCAAAATCATTCGCTGCTGTTCCCTGGTCGTTCGAACCCGACCCCGGGTGTCCAACGTAGCCGGCACCTTCTCAACCCCGGCCGAGGAGACCAAAGAAGACGAATCGACGCCACTGGTAGATGTCATAGCTCCCATAAATACAATAACTATGATAACGCCTGCCAGTGGTCCTACGCATGACGCTTACCGTTAAACCAGCCTCGTTTCACTAAATCGGTTTCATGCGAAATTCAGTTCCGAAGGAAAATCTATCTTTATGACGGTTTCTCGGCAGTCAGGTAGGCAATGGCTTCGCGTTCGGTATGCTGGCCGGATTCAACCAGGGGGCGCAGTTCCGCTTCCATTTGGCGCCGCTCGGATTCGTTGAGGTGGGATTCGAAGACTTCGCGAAGCGACGGCGCGCCTGGACTGGGGGCTTTATCAATGAACGTGTCCCAGGGCAAGGCGGGTCCTTTGCGAACGTCGATATGCAACTCAAGATGAATCTCAGAAAAGCCTGAATTTTGAAAAAAAGGAATTAGATCCCGTTCGGAAAAGTTTGTCAGGGGATTATTCTGAATCTCCGCCGCGGTCGAAGGCATTTGGGCCGCGCGGCAACGTTGCAGAAGCCGCGCATATGAGACAACGGCGTCTTCGGTCCGGGACGGCAAAACTCTGGCAAGCGCGGCCAGCTTCACCGCGGCATCCTGGTAGATTGGTTCGCCAATCGAGACGCGGCCACCGGGCTTGAGCACCCGGTGGAATTGGCGGACAGCGGCAGCCTTGTCCGCAACATAGGCAAGGGCCGCCCGGGTGGTGACAACGTCAGCCGAACTATCAGCGACCCCGGCGAGATGTTCTGCGTCGGTTTGCACAAACGCGCAGCGATCCCTGAGGCCGGCGGATAATGCGCATCGTTCCGCATGCATTAAAAGCTGTGCCGAGATGTCGGTGAGAACCGCTCTTATCGACGGGCCAAGGCGCTCAAAGGCCC
Organism: Verrucomicrobiia bacterium; assembly: GCA_035945915.1. GTDB lineage: Bacteria > Verrucomicrobiota > Verrucomicrobiia > Limisphaerales > UBA11358 > UBA11358. The sequence goes on from DASYZW010000792.1 coordinate 4,798, forward strand.
CGAAAGCAACCAGACCGTCGCCAGTTCCGACATCAACGAGAACCATTCCCGCCGACAACCGCGCGCCATCCAACACACGGTCACGAATCCGGTGGACAGCGGCGCGAACGATCGGTTCGTGATTCGGATCACCGCCATGCCGCCGATTCAACAGCCAATCCGCCCAAGTGTCGCTGGTGGATTGAGCCACCCGGACGGTGCTTTCGGAATTTTTCGCCATTGCGCTAAGATGAATGCACCTTACTCCAAGCCAGGAGGCAAAGGCGACATTTCATTAGCGGAAAGCCGTCCCGGCAATGCCGTTGCGATGGTTGCGGCGACGGAAAAGCGCTGGTCGCACAATTCTCGGGCACTATTGGCCCGTCCAATGCCAAAGAAATGCCGCTATGATTCGCACGTCTCAAATTGCATAATTTGAGAGGCGATCACGCTGTGGCATCGATAGAATTCGTGGACAAACCTGTTGCGCCAATGGAATTTTCGATTGAGCCGCCATTACCGCCCGCAGCTGCGTTTAAACTGCCCGCCGCCGCCGGGGTCGTGCCGGCCGATTCGCTATCCCGCTTCAAGCGAGCAAGAGCATTTTGTGCGTCCGAAATATTGTGCGTTTGGATCGCGAATTGGAGGGCCTTGTAGGCTTCTGCAGCCGCGCCGGTTCCGCTCTCATATTGTGAGTAGAATTGCAACTGGGATTGCAGTGAAGCGATCGATGGCTGGATTGACGGGGGAGCCGATGAAGCGGTCGCCGCGTTTGAGGCGCTGGTTATAATGTTCATGCTCTGGAAGATTGTAATTAGCAGTCTTCTCAAGCGGTCACGTTGAGCTTGCCATCGCCGGCATCGGGAACTCCGGGCAGACTTCCGTCATGGTCGCCGTCGCTGTCAACGGGACCGGAGCTATTTTTGGCGCCGGTTGCGGCGGTTGAGTGGTTGCCGGTCGTTGTGGTCAACGGCAAGGTTTGAATCGTTCCAATGTTAGTTATGTTCATAGATTAAGTTTTGTTCTGTCACAGGCACTATCGGCCGCCAGCGAAAAGACTTTAAAAAATGTCGTAAGTATGAACAAAAATTCATGCGTTGTTCATGGAACATTCATTTGGACCGGAGGGCGTCAACCGCGAAAAAACGCGCAAAGCAAACAGGGGAGTTGCGGGAACTTGGGAATGCGCAACCATGATTCGATCTATTTGCTCGCTCCAATCAAATCAATCCCGGAGCGCCATGTTGCCGGCTCCTTGACTGAAGAGCTTATCAATTCCGCTCCCCGGGTTTTTAACCGGTATTCGCCTAATCTTTTCCCGCTGTTTTATGCGACGTTGCAACCGTTTTGGCAACGTTCGGCCTTGAATTTGGCCCATGGTCACGATAATGATTTAGATTCGAATGAATTCACCGCCCGTTGATTCGGCAGTTCGCGATCTGGTGCGCCGCGCAAAAGGCGGCGACTTGGCGGCATTCGAGGACCTCATCGCAACATACGAGCAGCGCGTATATTCGCTGGCCATGAGGATCCTCCGGCAGGAACAAGACGCGGAAGATGTGACGCAACAAACATTTTTAAGCGTCCTGGAGCATTTGGAAGAGTTCCGCGAAGAAGCAAGTTTTTCAACATGGATCTTCAGGATTGCCACTCATGCCGCCCTTAAAATCATCCGCAAACGCAAAGGACTCAGCACCGTATCGCTGGAAGAAAACACGGAAGAACGGGACGGGTACGATACTGTTCCGCATCCGGAATATATAGCTGATTGGCGGCAGTCGCCGGAACAGTTGGTTGCGCGGAACGAAATGCGGCACTTGCTGGAAAGCGCCCTGGCCCAGTTGGACGAAAAGCATCGTCTGATTTTTCTGTTGCGGGACGTCGAAGGATTTTCCATCGCGGAAACGGCCGAGACCCTGGGTTTAAGCGAAGCCAACGTCAAAGTACGCCTGCTTCGCGCCCGGCTCCAACTGCGCGAACATTTGACGAAAGTCTTTGGGGACCCCGCCACGCGCATGGTTCGAATCCATAATCATGCCCAGTGAACTTTGGAAAGCGTGTAACTTTTAGCCGGCTGAAGGCTCAAAATCGAACAACCAGACAACGATGAAGTGCGAAGAACTTTTAGCGATGCTCAATGAATACGTGGACGGAACGGTTGACCCGGCCATTTGCGAGGAATTTGAAAAGCATATGGCGGGCTGCAATCCCTGCCAGGTCGTGGTGGATAACATCCGCAAGACAATTACCCTTTACAAAGAAGGGGAGCCGTACGAAATACCAATCAAATTTCGAGAGCGTCTCCATGACGTCTTGCGTAAAAAATGGCGGGATAAGCATCCGGAAAAGCCATAGTTTTAAGCTTTTAATCTTCGGCCGAAAATCAGTTTGTAACTTCTTCCCGGCTGGCGGCTCAATGCCCGTAAATCGGTCAACCGATATCCAATGATGTTCTGGATACTCATCATTATTTTTGCGTTTTTTATTGTTCATTTTCTTATTATGAAAAATATTGGCCTCATTTCCCCAAAGGATGCGGTTTCATTTTTAAAAGACGGGGCGATGGTAATCGATGTTCGCAGCCCGGCCGAATTCGCATCCGGTCACCTGGCAGAGGCCATTAATATTCCGCTGGCCGATGTGGAAAAAACGGCCCCGATCAGGGTGGCAGACAAAAACCAGGCCTTGCTTCTTCATTGTCAAGCCGGCGTCCGTAGCGGCGAGGCGCAAAGCAAATTGAAGAACCTTGGTTACGTCAATGTCTTCAATCTCGGCTCTTATCAGCGCGCGGAAAGCATTGTAAATCAACCGCGCTAGATCCGAAATTGAATCCGGTTTGAATTCGCCATCGCGACGCCGAGTCTGAGGCTATTACTTGACCGCAGCGCAGCTTCAGCATCGGCGTGGTTTTGGGCACGGTGATAGCTGGAAAACGAGGTGTTGCCGTTAGATCAGCGGGCTTGAAATTAATTGCATTTGCAAATCCTGTAACTTTTCCAGCTTTCGCGGTTCAGTGCAGGCATATGAAGATGCACATGATTATCCGCCGTTTTGCCGGGGTATTTATTCTCGCCAGCCTGCTTTTGGCCTATTACCACAGCCGTTACTGGCTGTGGTTTACCGCATTTGTTGGATTCAATTTATTCCAGTCCTCGTTCACAAACTTTTGTCCGCTGGAAATGATCCTTCGCAAAATAGGAGTGGGCGCCGAACCCGCCGGGGCTGCAAAAACGGGTCCGGCTTGCTGCGCTAAATGAAAACACCACTGGTTTTGGCGGGACTGGTTTTTGCAACGTTGCTGGCACGAGCATCGCAGCCATGGACACTGGAGCGGGCGATTGACTATGCCCTTGTCCATAATCCTGATGCGAGAATTGCGCGGCAACGGATTGATGCGGCCCAGGCGGGATTGGAACAGGCGGACGCGGCCTTCTGGCCCCAGGCGCATTTTCAATCAAGTTATACCCGGACTGACAATCCGATGATGGTGTTTGGCGACATTCTAAACCAACGGGCTTATAACTCATCGTTAAATTTCAATGACGTGCCGAACGCGGATAACCTGAATGTGGAGGGGATGGTCACCGTTCCGCTCTACGCGGGCGGGAAAAACGCAGCCAGCCATGCCGCGGCAAAAGCGAATGCCATGGCGGCGAGACAAAGCAATCAGGCGGTTCGAAATGAATTGGCATTTGAAGTCGTTTGCGCATTTCAGACGGTCCTCAAAACGCGGGCGTTCATCCAGGCGACGGAAGCGGAAGTAAACGCATCGGAACACAACCTGGCGGTCGCGCAGAAGCGTTTCCAAAACGGCGCGCTCATCAAATCTGACGTCCTCGACATTGAAGTTCAACTCTCCCAGGCGCGTGAAGACCAAATTCAGGCTCAAAATGCCGAGACACTGGCAATACTGACGCTGAAAAATTTGCTTGGCATTGAGGACAACGATTTCACGGTGGCCGAAACAGTCCCAACCGCCGTTACTCCCGTCGGCGATGACTTTTCCAATCGACCCGAACTGATGGCCGCGGCGGAACATGCGGAGGCCGCCAGGGAAACCGTCCGAGGCGCCAAAAGCGGATACAAACCCCAGGTGAGCGCATTTGGAAGCCTGGACCACAATTATGGATGGGTGACCGGCGGCAACGGCAATAGCTACAGCGGGGGAATCATGTTGCAGTGGGATTTATGGGATGGACTTTTGACCCGGTCCAAGACTCACGAAGCCCAGGCAAATCTTGATTCAAGTCGTGAGGATGAACGCAAGCTGCGCCTGGCGATTGCCTTCGAAGTTCAGCAAGCACGGTTGGATTTGGACGCAGCCAATCAACGGATGCTTGTTACGGAAAAATCGGTTGACCAGGCGGAAGAAAGTGAAAGGCTGACCCGTGCTCGGTTTGAGCAGGGTCTTGCGATTTCGACTCAGCTTATCGATGCCGAAACCGCCGTTACGACTGCGCGTGTCCGCCGTGCCCAGGCGGAATCCGACCAACGTATTGCGGTTGCGATGCTTCGCAAGGCGTTGGCCCTGCCCCAAATGGATGCCGAAGCGGCCAATAAATAATTTATGAAACAAATCACCCAAAGTTTTCGGTTCCCCACTTGTGCGATGCTGCTGGCGCTGGCAACGACCGTAATGGGCCTGACTGGTTGCGGCCCGAGGAAGCAAACTAATGATGCCGCTCTTCCCGCCGCGACGGTCCAAGCGCAGGCGGCAGAATACCAGCGGCGAATCGCCACCGAGGACGCCATTGGAACAGTGCTGCCAAAATTGAAGGCCGTCATTGCAGCCAAGGTCAGTGGCTCGATTGAAAAGATGCTCGCCGTCCCCGGGCAATCAGTGAAGGCGGGGGATTTGCTTGTCCAACTGAACGCCAGCGAAATTCAAGCGCGCTATGACCAGGCCGAAGCTTCCTTGAAACAGGCTGAACAGGATTGGAAACGCGCCTCGGCACTTTACGACCAGCAGGCTTCTTCACGGGCGGAATATGATGCCGCGGACAGCCGTTACCATGTCGCCCTGGGAGAAGCGGCTGAGGCCAAAGCGATGCTCGGATATGTTCAAATTCGCGCCCCGTTTGACGGCCTGATCACAGGCAAGGATGTTGATACGGGGGATCTTGCCGTTCCCGGTAAACCTTTGGTGGAACTGGAAGACCCCGACCATTTGCGGTTGGAAGCGAACGTGCCCGTGGAACTGGCTGGTCATGTCAAACCTGGCGACAGGCTGCAGGTCTCCGTGGAAACAATCGAAACGAACCTGGAGGGTACGGTCAGCGAAATCGCGCCATCGGCCGACCCGGGAAGCGGAACCTTTGTTATCAAACTGGACTTGCCGCAATTCCCCGGTCTGCGGTCCGGCCAATTTGGGCGGGTCGCCGTTCCCTCCGGTGAAATCTCCGCCCTCCGCGTCCCGGTGTTGGCAGTCATGCAACGCGGAGATATGGAATTGATTTTTGTGGTTAGCGGCGGCCATGCGCAGTTGCGTATCGTCAAAACCGGCTCCCGTGTCGGCGAGGAAGTCGAAATTGTTTCCGGACTTGATGCCGGTGAGCAAGTCGTTGTCTCCAATCCCAACAACCTTCAGGACGGCCAACCCGTCGTTCTCAAGCCGTGAATACAGACGACGACAATTCTTCATCCACCGCGCACGGTTTCGCCGGACGGATTGCGCAGATGTTTATTGGCTCCAAGCTGACGCCGCTCATCGTCATTGCCTCGGTCCTGCTCGGTCTCCTCGCGGTCCTGATGTTGCCGCGCGAGGAGGAGCCGCAAATCAAAGTGCCGATGGTGGATGTGCTGGTGACCATGCCCGGCGCGGGCGCCGGCGAGGTTGAAGAACGCGTGACGCGTCCTATGGAAAAGTTATTGTGGGAAATTCCGGGCGTTGAATACATCTATTCGACCTCCAGCGAAGGACAATCACTCGCGATCGTGCGATTCAAAGTGGGCGAAGATATGGACAGCAGCCTGGTGAAGCTGAATCAGAAGCTGCAATCCAATTATGATAGAATTCCGCACGGTGTTTCGCCGCCCCTGATTAAAGCCTGGTCCATTGATGACGTACCCATTCTCTGCCTCACCTTCCATAGCGCGCGTTATGATCACTTGACATTGCGACGACTCGTGGCGCAAGTGGACGATGAGGTGAAACAGGCGCCACAAGTAGCCGGCACGACCATTATCGGCGGCGCGCGCCGGCAAGTTCGCGTGTTGCTCGATCCGGCGAAACTGGCTTCCCGCAATTTAAGTCCCGTTGGCCTGGTTTCCATGTTGCAACAGGCCGACCGACAGTACGTCGCCGGCGGCTTGACGAGCAATAACAAGGAAGTTGTTCTGGAAACTGGCGGCTTTATCCGTAGCGCGGATGACGTGGCGAACGTGGTCGCCGGCGTATTTGGCGGAAAACCGGTGTATCTTCGCGATGTGGCCGCCATCATGGATGGGGCGGAAGAACCAACGCAATACGTTCTTTTTGGTTCGGGCGCCGCGACTGGCCCGTCAGCCAGCGAGCAGCCCGCCGTCACCCTTGCCATCGCTAAACGCCCGGGGGCAAACGCGATTTGCGTGGCCGATGCTGTGATGCGGAAAGTAGCGGCTTTAAAAGGCCGCATTATCCCGTCCGACGTGCAAATGACTGTGACGCGTAATTACGGCGCGACCGCGGAGGAAAAATCCAATGAACTTCTCTTGCACATGCTGCTGGCGATCGCTGGCGTTTCGCTGCTGATTTTGATCGCGCTTGGCTGGCGTGAATCGGTCATTGTGGCCGTTGCGATCCCCACCACGCTCGCCCTGACCTTGCTCGTCTTTTACCTTTATGGCTTCACCCTGAACCGCATCACGCTCTTCGCGCTGATTTTTTCGATCGGCATTTTGGTGGATGACGCCATTGTAGTCGTTGAAAATATCGTCCGCCATTTTCATCTTCCGGAAAGCAAAGGTCGTCCGTGGAGTGCCATCGCAGTTGAAGCGGTGAATGAAGTCGGCAATCCGACAATCCTCGCGACGTTTGCGGTGATTGCCGCGGTCCTTCCCATGGCTTTTGTGGGCGGCTTAATGGGGCCGTACATGCGCCCTATTCCGATCGGTTCCAGCGCCGCGATGTTCTTTTCGCTGGCGATCGCGTTTATTGTGACTCCCTGGGCGAGTATCCGGATCCTGCGCTGGGGCCGCAAATATTCATGCATTACGGAAGGCGCGGCATGCGTGGTGGAAGCGGGAAAACCCTGCGGGCATTCGGCGCCGGCGGATGATTTTTTTACCCGCCTCTATCGCCGTTTGATGGCGCCTCTGGTGAAACATCGTCGCAACCGCCACTTTTTCCTGGCCGGTTTGTTGTTTTTGTTGCTGGGATCCATGGCGTTGGTTGGCATCGGTTTGGTGAAAGTCAAAATGCTTCCCTTCGACAACAAAAGTGAATTTCAAATCATCCTCAATATGCCCGAGGGGAGCTCGCTTGAGCGCACCACGGAGGCCGCGCGTGAAATTGCCGCGGCCATCCGCACCGAGCCGGAAGTGACCGATTATCAGATTTATTCAGGAATCGCTTCGCCATTTAATTTCAATGGCCTGGTACGCCACTATTTCATGAGGCGCGGGGCAAATGTGGCAGACATCCAGGTCAACCTTCTGCCCAAAAGCGAACGCAAAGCGCAGAGTCATGACATTGCGAAACGGGTCCGTCCCCGCGTCGCCGCCATTGCAGCGAAGTACGGCGCCCGCGTTGCCGTTGCTGAAGTTCCTCCAGGTCCACCGGTCTTGCAAACCCTCGTCGCTGAAATTTATGGCCCGACCGGGCAGGATCGACTCGCCCTGGCCCGGAAGGTCATTGATATTTTTCATAACATTCCCGGCGTCGTGGACACTGATTGGTACATCGAAGCAGACCAGCCCAAAGTCGAATATATCATTGATAAGGAAAAGGCGGCTCTCCATGGCATCAGCGCGGAAAACATCTCAGAAACGCTGAAAATAGCCGTGGGCGGCGAGTCCGTGGACCTGCTTCATGTCCCGCGCGAAAAAGAGGATGTTAACATCGTTCTCCAACTGCCGCTGGCCGACAGGGCTGATCCCGATGATCTGCTGGCCTTACGCGTGCGATCCGGTGATGCCAACGCGTTGCCGGAACCGGGTTCTGCCATGGTTGCGTCACCCTTGGCGCCGCTGCGGGAACTGGTCAGCGTTCGGCGGACGATCACTGACAAGAGCATCTACCATAAAAATCTCA
>DASYZW010000793.1:0-2731 GCA_035945915.1 Verrucomicrobiia bacterium
GGTGAGATCGGCTACCAGGGCTGGTTTTACCATTTTCTGGATATGAACACGGCGACGCGATCCAGTACTTCGGAGTTGTCTTCCATTGACACCACTTTTCTGTTGGCGGGCATACTTTACGCCAAGCAATATTTCAACGAAAACAATGCCACCGAAACGAACATCCAGGCGGTGGCCAGCAACATCTTCAACCGTGTGAATTGGCTCTGGTTTGCGCCCGACATTCCCGGCACCAACGGGGTACGGATGGGCTGGTTGCCGGAGAGTGGCTTCAGCACTTTTGGCGTTTGGCAGGGCTACAATGAAGCAAAGCTGCTTTATCTGCTGGGCATGGGCGCGTCGAACAACGCTCTGCCGTCCGACTGCTGGAAGTATTGGACCAGCGGATATATTTGGGCCACCTATTATGGCGAGTCGTACGTCACCTTTGCGCCCATGTACGGCTATGAGTACTCTGAGAGCTGGGTGGACTTTCGCCATGTTGGAGACGCCTACATGAACGCTGAAAACAGCACCTACTTCCAAAACGCGCACCGGGCGGCTCTGGCCCAGCAGGCGTACTGCAGCGGACAAACCGTTGAGCGGTACAGCGCGCTATTCTGGGGATTGACAGCCTCGGACGATCCGTCGGGCTACCGTGTGCATGGGGCACCCATTGGGGCGCCCGACAGCTATGATGACGGCACGCTGGCTCCCACCGCTGCCGGCGGCGCTATGGAATTCGCTCCCGAAATTGCCTTACCAACGCTCGAAGCGATTTATAGCCAAGGCCGCACCAAGGTTTGGACGTCGGTTGGTTTCATTGATGCCTTTAACTTCACCAACAATTGGTACGATATGGCGGAACTGGGCCTCGACCAGGGGCCGATAATTCTCTCGACTGAGAACTATCGGAACCAGAATGTCTGGCGGCTATTCATGCTCAATCCGGAGATCCAAAGGGGACTGCAACAGGCGGGATTTGTGGCGCTGCCATTTGAGCCACTGGCTAACCCGGCATTCAACGTCCAACAAAACACCGTGACTTTGGCGTGGCCGGCGACTTCCGGCCGGAAGTATCAAGTGGAATATTCCACAAACCTCTTTGATTGGTACACGGTGCCGACGGGGGCGGTGACTGCGACGAATTCAATCGCAAGTTGGACAGACAGCGGCCCTCCCGGGACGGCCACGGCGCCGCTTGGCGTCACCGCAAGATACTATCGCGTTTTTCAATACGGCACGCCGTAATGGTTGTTCATGCGGCATGCCCAGTACAAAGCCCGCTCGCAGTTCACTTTGCAAAGGTCGCGATCGCTTACCCGATTTCAATTCGAACAATTTTAAATAATTAGTCGATGAAGGGTTCGACTGGCGTAGATTCTGCTAATTCAAATGTGATCGGATTTATTGCCTGTGTTTAAGCAGCAACATGACGAACTGTTGAATCGCATCCGTGACTTTGACGCGGAGGTTTCCGCGCTCATGGGCCCGCTCTCGCGCGATCAAATGGCGGAATTAAAAAAGCGTTACGAGGAACTGGCCGCCGAGCGCGAGCTATTGCAGGCGTTAGCGGATCTTCAACCGAATTGACGGCGACGGGTCTGGAATGAAATGTTCCGGCGCCGGCTACATTGTCGCCTGGCTTTGCCGGCTCAGCCCACGGGGGAGGAGAGGCCGCATAAATTCAAAACGGGCAGTTGATTTCACGCCGTGAATAGATTTTGTTTTAGTTATGCGATCACCCTGCTTATGGCTAAGGCAAAGACCGACCGCTTATAGGCGTGACATTCCTAGCCGTCTAGGAGGATAATCAAGTCCGAATCTCAATAAAACCAACCGTCGAACATGCAAAAACCGTTACCGGAAGCTGTGCTTCGCATCACCGCCTTGACCCCTCGTGCGTTCGCCACCGTCCTTGCAGTCGTTTGCAGCTTTGTCGCCGCCAATCTTGCCCGAGGCCAGACCTGGACTCTAACGGGCGCCAATACCAACACGTATTGGACCAGCGTGGCCTCGTCCGCGGATGGAACTAAATTGGCAGCGACCGGGAACGCAGGCAACGGAATATGCCTTTCAACCAATTCCGGGGTGGCATGGGTCACGAGCAGCGCGCCGATTGTAGCCTGGAGTTCCATCGCCTCTTCATCTGATGGCAGGCGTTTAATCGCGGCGGAAGGTTCCGTCTACATTTCAACCAATTCGGGGAGCACGTGGAACCTCTCAATCCCGACTGGAAACCGCGTCGCTTCGTCCGCCGATGGAAGCAAATTGATGGTCGCCCAGGCCTCGGGATACGGATCGGGGATCATCTCAATTTCAACCAATGCTGGAGTGAGTTGGTTTTTGGGGACAAATAACGGGACCACCCTGAGCCGCAGTTGGTCAACCATCGCCTGTTCAGCAGACGGAACCAGGATGGCCGCCGTTGTGAACATGGACGATTGTCCGGTGTTTGTTTCCACAAATTGCGGCGTCACGTGGCATCTGGCGCCCGGAATCATTGGCCAGCCGGGCGCGGCCATTGCCTGCACGGCAGACGGAAGCAAATTGATGCTCGCGACCGCCGGCATGTTTTATACCTCAACGAGCTGGGGGTCGACATGGTCCTCCACCAATTATAACGCTCCGTTTGGAGACTCGATGGCTAGTTCAGCAAACGGTTCGACACTGATGTCCGTGGGCTTTGACAGCGCTTTGGATAGTTCCACAAATTTTGGCGCCTCCTGGGTATCAAATAATGTGCCGCCAT
>DASYZW010000794.1:0-2652 GCA_035945915.1 Verrucomicrobiia bacterium
GGCTTTGCTTTGCGCGGCCTTCTCCGTGGCCGCAAGTTGAAACTCCCGGCTTTGTCTTTCTACCTCTAATTCCAGGTCCCCAAGGTTCTGGCCAGCACCCAGGATTAGCCTCTTGACACTTTGTTCCAACCCCTCGGCCAATCTCACGGCCTTGAGGGTTAACGACTCCGATTCCTCGGTGTGCTCACAAAGACAGCCTCTCGCTTCCACACAGGTCGCATTCATGCCCTCCCTTTTACCCTACCTCCTCAAAAAATACTCTCAAAAACTCAGATGCGCCCATCCGTCTGTGGCCATTTCATGCCACATTGACGTCACCGATTTTGTTGCGATGCTGTAGGCATCATCATGTCAAAAGCCCGCCGACTCGTCTGTGTCCTCCTCTCCTCCGTGGTAATGCTCGCAACAATCCCAACCTGCCAGGGATGGCAAATGAAGCAGGGGCCTTTAATGACGCAATGGGACCCCCTGATCGATACGAACGCGCCGTTGCCTGAATATCCGCGCCCGCAATTGGTGCGCAGCAATTGGTTGAATTTAAACGGCATCTGGCAATTTCAGCCCGGCGCGACCAATGACCCGGTTCCCGTGGGGGTAACGTTGTCCAATCAAATTCTTGTTCCCTACCCGATGGAATCGGCGATTTCCGGGGTGATGCAATATTCCGAATTTTCGTGGTATCGCCGGACCTTTACCGTCCCGGCCGGCTGGGCCGGGCAGAGAATCATTCTCCACCTGGACGCCGTGACCTGGCAGGCCACAGTTTACGTCAATGGCCAGCAGGTCGGCGTTCATCAAGGCGGTTATGATCCCTTTTCTTACAATATCACTCCCTACCTCAATGGCGGAACAAACGAACTCATCATCGGCGTCTATAGCCCGGAGGACAACGGCGGGCAACCGCGCGGAAAACAAACGCTGTACCCGGGCGGCATCATGTACACGTCCTCAAGCGGCATCTGGCAGCCGGTCTGGCTGGAACCGGTGGATGCCGATGGCATTGCCAATTTGCAGATTATCCCGGACGTGGACCACTCACAATTGCGTTTAACCGTGAACTGTTACAATCCCTCCGGCGTCTCGGTCATAGCCTCGGTGTTGAGCAACGGCGTACCCGTCAACGCCATGACAGGCAGTCCGCAGACGGAACTGGACATCCCCGTACCCACACCGAATTTATGGTCCCCGGACAATCCGTTTCTCTACGGCCTGCAGATTTGGACAATTCACAATGGGATCACCAACGATTTCGTGACGAGCTATTTCGGGATGCGAAAAATTTCCATCGCGACGGTGAATGGCGTCCCGCAAATGTTTCTAAACAACCAGCCGTATTTCGAGACCGGCACGCTCGACCAGGGATTTTGGCCGGACGGCATTTACACGGCGCCCACCGACGCCGCGCTCGCGTACGATTTGCAAATGGAAAAGGCGATGGGTTTTAATATGGTGCGCAAGCACATCAAGGTGGAGCGGCAGCGATGGTATTATTGGGCCGACACACTGGGCCTGCTGGTCTGGCAGGATATGCCCAGTTGCAATTCTTACACTGGCAACCAGAATCCGCCCCCGGTGAACGCCCTCGACTTCATCGCCGAATTGACAGCCATGGTCACCAACCATTGGAACAGCCCCAGCATTATCATGTGGGATACATTCAACGAAGCGCAGGGCCAGCAGAATACCTACAACGGTGTCGGGCAAACTAACACCGCGTACCTCGTACAGTTGGTTCAAACCCTCGACCCGTCGCGCCTGGTCGACCAGGCCAGTGGCGGCAATTATTACGGTGTTGGAAATGTCTATGACAATCACAGCTATCCCGCGCCGGGCGATCCCGTTGTCACTACGCAAGCTCCCGTAGACGGCGAATACGGCGGCATCGGTTATCTCATTGCCGGGCACCTCTGGAATCCGTCCCAGGCAAGCACGGCGTATATCAGCGCTGCCACGACCAATGATATCGCCACCGGCTTTGACGGCTTTGCGAATGATTTGGTCCAGTATAAGACGGCCAATGGCCTGAACGCCGCCGTTTATACGCAGATTACCGATGTGGAAAATGAGTGCGATGGGCTAATGACTTACGACCGCTTGATGAAGCCCAGTGCCGCGATGATTTATAATTCGAACCAAAAATCCATCAACGGTCTTCTTTATCTGACAAGCGTTTTGCCAACGTCCCAATACACGGGAAGGACGTGGTCCTACACGACCAGAACACCGCCAACGAACTGGTACGCCGCGAACTTCGATGCATCGTCCTGGAGCACCGGACAAGCCGGGTTCGGCACCGCGGGGACGCCTGGCGCCGTTGTGCGAACAACCTGGAACACATCTGACATCTGGATCCGGCAAACGTTTACCCTGGGTTCGCTGACGCCGCAGGATATTGCGAACCTGGTGTTTTACCTTTATCACGACGAGGGATGCCAAATCTATCTCAATGGCGTCTTCGCCGGTTCGACGACGGGCTATGCGACATCGTACATCACACTGCCGATGAATGCGGCAGGCCAAAGCGCGCTCATTCCAAATGGCACGAACACCATCGCCGTCCATTGCATCAACACCGCCGGCGGGCAGGATATCGATGTGGGTATTTCAGAACAGGACCTCGTCATGAATTCCCTGGTTGTGCCGACGGATTAC
>DASYZW010000795.1:0-4562 GCA_035945915.1 Verrucomicrobiia bacterium
ATTGAAGGGGCGGCAAACCAATCCCAACGAGGCATTGGGCGCAAAATCGGGCGCCGGATTTTGGTACATTAAACTCAGCAGACTGTCGCTGCGGAAATTCATCCGCACGCCGCATTGTTCGGCTGACTTGAGCGCCAGCCAGAGCACGCGCCAGGGCAACGGAATAAACACGGGCTTCTTTCCTTCAGACGCGGCAATTTCGATCATCAACTCTTTGAACGGCCAGGGACGCTCGTGAGCGGCGGTGACAATTCGCGGGGGAACATTCAGTTTTCCCGAGGCAACATTTTCGATATAAGCGCCCAGGTCTTCGTTGTGAACTAAAAATTGAATTTGCGACCCGCCGCCAAAGAGCGGGAGGATTGCCGATTTACGGATTTTTGCCGCGAGTTTTCCAAACATTCCGCCGGCGACGCCTCCGTATACCAGTCCGGGCCTTATGACCAGGGCGCCACAGTCGAGCGCAATTTTTTCAATTTCCAACTTGGCCCGGCCATAAAGGGAGCGGCACCCCTCGTAGGCGCTGATGCTCGAAATGAACACGATCTTCGGAACATTGGCCGCGCGCGCCGCCTCGAGCACTTTGCGCGAGCCTTCAACGTTGACGGCGGCAATTTCATCCCATTGGAGCGGCGCAAAATCATAGGCACAGTGGACCAGCGTCGTGACGCCTGAAAGCAGGTCCGGAGATAGATCGTCCCCCAATTGAAATTGGAAAGCGCGCGCATTTGCCCTGGGCCGGCGCGTGAGTTCGAAGATTTCCCAATCGCGAGCGGCGAAAAAATTCCTGAGGCATCCACCCACGTAGCCATTGCCTCCGGTGATGGCGCAAATCTTTTTCATTTAAAGCGAACGGCCGTAGTGTCCAACGAAGAATAGTTTAGCAATAAAGAAATGAGGAAATGAAGAAGAATCGCGACGCAGGCAAAGAGAGCCCGCTATCGACGATGTAAAACAAAATTGAACGCTGGACGGCCAGAATCCGCGTCAACGAATCAAACAGGATGCATGATTCTCCAACCAGCTATAGTCGGTAAGCCATCTGGTGGAAACCTGGACACTTCCCCATTTCGTTTGGGGCTCAGACACCTGGGGAGCGGTGCAACTCCAACCAGCCTGCGAAGTAACTTCACCGAACCATCGGTGGACATCAACGTGACCGTCCGCAAAACCTACCGTCGCCGCATTGTTATGATAGTCGGTTGGCCAGTTGGCGATCGTATTGTTACCCATCTGCGTCTCAAAAGAACCATCGTCGATGCTTTCGCCGCGCTCCTCCATAAAGACGAAGAGATCCGAAGGTCCAATGCCCGCGGTAATTTGTGTGGTTTTCTTAAATTCCTTAAAGGCCGGTTGACCAGGCGGATTCGAAATATAACCGACCCAGCAATTCATCGAAATGGACCGAACTTGAGTGTAAGCTCGACGAGCTCCACCCGTTAAGGCCCCATAAACTTTGACGGTGCAGGACGGGCATATAAAAATTTGCCTATTTTTAACATAATCACCCATGGACGCGTAGCTTGGGTCCACCAATAAGTCGTCGTTTGTGTTGTCTGCTTCCCCGTTTGCAAGCGTGCCATTTGGGGAGGTTCCGGAGGGATCCATCCAACCCGAAATCCAATTAGTCGGAAAAGATAGCGTTCCCCCAGGGGACAACTTGCCACGATATGCGGTCCAACCCTGCTCGCCACCCGGCGCGCCGGACCACTCATTGCCGGCACAACCGTCGTTGTTGTCCTGGGCGTACATGAGCCATGCTTCGGCGAGCTGCTTTTGATGGGCAATACATGAGGCCGTTTCGCCACGAAGCTGAGCCTGGTGAAGCACCGGCAACAGGATTCCCGCGAGGATAGCGATGATGGCAATAACAACCAGCAATTCGATTAACGTGAACGCTTCGCGTCGCGTAACCGGTTTAGACATAGCTTTGATTACACACATACACAAACTTTGGGTGCCACTTTAACAGTATCGACTTTTCCCACACTGTCCATTGAGGTTTTGCGTTTTTCTGTTGAGGTTTTGCGACTGGTCCAAATGACGCACACATTGGGAAAGGCAACGCGGGGCCGGGCCAAACTTCGCGCGGCCCGGCACTGCTGTGTCATTTGCCATTGGTTTTGAAGCCGAGTAATTCACTGGCTCTTCTTCCCGCGTTTCAATTCCTACGGATAAACCAGACGATAGAACACGGTGCCTTTTGAGGCGTTCATTGGGATAACATACGTATTCGTGGTGTTGGAATTGGACACGTTGAACCAATTGGTGCTGATGCCAACGGCCAGGCTGTTTGTCTGCGCCTGCAATCGCCAGCCTTTATGATCGGACGGCCAGGACAAGACAAGGTTCGTGCCGCCGCTGACTGAGGCCAGGATGTTCGTCGGATTGGAATTGACGAGCGTGCCGACAGTTCCCAGCGCGTAATGCGCGGCGACTTGCGATGCGCTCAAGGCATAATTATACAGGGCCACATCGGCAATGGTGCCCACGAATTGTTCGCTGGGCTGGGACCCCGGGCCGGGCCGCTGCCCGATCATCAGGGGCGTCACGCGCGTCCGCAAACCGCTTCCCGGCGGGATGTCGTTGCCACTAGTGGCCGCCAGCGCTCCGTCGACGTAAATCAGGACGTTCGTACTGGCTTCATCGCACACGCCGACGAGATGATGCCAGTTTCCATCCGGTGAGAAGCCGGAATTTGCGTTATGAATATTATTGCCGAAGTCGCGCAGCGACAGGCGATAGTAGTTTGCGGGAGCGCCTCCGGTGTCGAGGGTAAACTGTTCATTGCCCCAGGTACCGATGCTCACGATGCCGGAATTGGTTGGTTCGCCTGTGGGTCCATTCACCCAGGCTTCGACGGAGAACTCGGCATTACTGCCGGCCGGTTCAGTAAAGTCGAGATTTGCAACCCCGTTGCCGGTATTGTCATTTTCCGTCATTGCGCTAAAGCTCGTGGCGTAAACGCCGAACTCGGCACACGTGGCCGGATCCAATGTCGGATTATAGCTGGAAATGCTCAAAATGACATTTGTGTAAGCGCCGTCGTGCGCGCCGACATAATCATTGGCGATGACTCCCAGATTGCCGTCATTCAAACCATCATCCGGCTCATTCAGCCGCCAAAAGGCGATTGGATGGTCACCGAGCACGGCCTGGCCGTAAGCATAGCCGGGCGCCGCAAGGCCAATTAAGGTCACCGGCCCGGCGGTGATGGCGGTGTAGCCATTGTAGTTATTGCTGACGACGCAACTGACGGAGCTGCTGCCCGCGGTCACAATGAAGTTGACGCTGGAATTGGTTGCGCCGGCAATGCCGACACCATTTGTCATCCACTGGTAATAAATCGGCACCGAACCGAGGGCTGAGACCGAGTACGCCGCCGTCTGTCCCACGTAGAGAGAACGCGAGGCCGGAGCGAGCGGGTTGACCGTCAAGCCGCCCGTGACACTTACGGTCACGGCCTGGGAGTTCGTCGTGCCATAAGGATTGTAGGCCGTGAGATAGTAACTGTCATTTGCCTGAATGTTACTGATTACCAGGGTTGAATTTGTTTGTCCCGGGATGTAGGCCTGGGCATTGTTATCGTACCATTCATAGGACAACGGGGCCGAGCCGGACGCCGCCGCGACAACGGTCAAAACACTGTTCTGGTCCACGTTCGTGCTCGCCACCGGCTGTTGAGTGATGGAAGGAGGCCATTCATATTCGTTGATGATTTGGCCGGGACTCAGGGCATAGGGATAGACGGCCACGTCATTGATATAACCGAGGAACTGCTCAGTTGGGGAGCCGGTGGCGTTCTGCGCGCGGCAACCGATGCTCATTGGCGTGCCCAGGGCATTGGTGAGGCCGCCGCCAATCGGAATCACGCCAGTTCCCGCAAGCGTGCCATTGACGTAAAGATACGTTGTTCCATGCGCTTCGTCGCAAACGCCCACGAGGTGATACCATTGGTTCAACGCAGCGTTATTGGTCAGACCCCACGGCGCATCGGCATCGATTTGCGCCCCGCTGACGGGACGACATTCAAACCGGAACGCTTTGCCCGCGCCGGCGCCGCAATCCAGGTCGAATTGTTCCTGATAGTAATATCCTTTGGCCGCGATGCAGGGCGTATTTGCGCTGGGCGTAAAAGTCGGATAAACCCAGGCTTCGACCGAGAATTCGGCGTTGGAGCCAAGGGGTTGTGAAAAGTCAACGTTTTGAATGCCGCCCGCCAGGCTGTTTGGATTGGCGAAATAGCCAAAGTAACATGACGTATCCGAAGGATCCTGCGTGGGATTGTAACTCGGCTGGCCAAGATCGGCATTTGTATAACGGGCGTCATTGCCACCCGCATAGTCATGACATACAAGCCCCATATCGCCAAAGCCGTCATCGGGGCCTTCATTTAACCGCCAGTAGCCCGAGGGATGGAGGGCCAATGCGGCTTGCGGATACAACGGAAGGCCGTTGGTCGAGAGAAGATTCCAGACCCAGGAATTGGTCGCGGTGTTGAAAACGTTGGAGACGATGCATGTCACATTGGTGCCCCAAACACCGTTCCATGTGTAACTGTT
>DASYZW010000796.1:0-3007 GCA_035945915.1 Verrucomicrobiia bacterium
CTGGCAATCGCAATTGCAACCGCAGGGCGACATTCTGGGCCAGCACAAACTCGGGCCGTTTCAATTGGCCAGCGTGGTGCCGGTTAAGGTCGAAAAGTCGCTGCGCTCCTATCCGGCATTTAATGAGATGTATCTGACCATCTCGACGTCGAACGGCTACATGCAGCTCAGGAACATCACCGTGGCGGCGTTTTTGAAGGCGCTGGAGAACTGACCTTGGATTTACGATTTACGAGAATTCTTTAGCCACAGATGAACACAGATGAAACACAGATAAAAAGTCCGAAAGGCCGTAGGGCGGGCGTTTTCCGGGTTAACATATTTATGATTTTTTCAAGGCTTCAACCCACTCCTTCAACTATTACCGCCTTTTTTCTCTCCCACCGCGGGCGCTGCTTCGAAAACTGGTCCGCTGAAAAAATCTATAATTATGTCCTGGTTAACTGCGTTCATCGAAATGTGTTCGTCGCCTGCGATGGTGACGGCCGGATTGCCCTCGCAGCCATCGCATGGCGAAATGACGCGGCGAGGATCGAGGAAAACGAGCGGCTCGGGCTGCCGCAGTACGACTGGAAGGGATTCCCAAAGGACGGCGACTCAATTTTGATTGCCGACGTTGCCGGAGATCGGAAATTGATGCCGGAAATTTTAAAACAGGTGATGGACTGCTGGTGTCATGGCCCGTGGCGCAGCCGCTCGCTTCCCAATATTTTTCAGAAACGCATCTTCACGTATCGCCGCGGCAGGCTAGTGGAACTCGGTTGGAAGACCGTTTTTCGGTTCATGAGCGTGGCAGCGCCACGTGAGTGCGCTCTAACTGGAAGCGACGTGGATCGATCTTTTTGCGGAGGAAGTTAGAGCGGACTGACGTCCGCTGCCACGCGAAAGCCTTTCCAATCAATCACACAGCATGCTTGGAATGAATGTTCATCGGACGAGCGCATGCAAAGGCTGTTCGGCGGGGCGCCGAACAGGACACGCGAGGCGTGGTTCGATATTTTCGCGAAGGAAGTTAGAGCGGACTGACGTCCGCTGCTACGCACGAAATGAAATTCCACGTAAATCGTTCGCAGGTGGCGCTGCCACTCGTAAATCGTAAATCGTAAATAAGAACATGAGCTTCGCAACCACAGCAGCAATTGTCGGGACGGTCGGCGCGGTCGGCAGCCTTGCCGCCACCGGCTACGCCCTTGCCGGCGGCAATCAACCCCAGTATCCAAACGAAGCCGCGTCCTCGGCGCAAATGGCGCAGACGACGGCGAATCTGTTGCCCATCCAGCGCGGCATGGCCGCGGCGGCGCAAACGGGCGGACAATACACCTTTAGCCTGCCGCAAGGAGCGTCCGCCGCCGGCCTGGGAATCCAGAACACAGGCGCGGGATGGTATGGACCGGACGGGCAACTGGTTTCGACGGACCAAAACTATCAAGGGACGCCGATATTGGGACAGACCGGCCCGAATGGAAAGCCGTTGGTTAAGGGATATTCAGGAACGTCCGGGCTGACGTGGCGGCCCGGTACGACGACCATTAATGGCGTGCCCATCAAGCGGAACAGTGACGGATCATACACCGTTGACTTTAACGGATTCGGCACGGCACAGGCCGCGGCGACCGAGGCGCAACAAAAAGCAGCAAGTCAATTGGCGCTTCAGCAGCAGTATGATCCGCAATTTATCGCCCAGGCATTACAGGAAGAACAACAGGCCGACCCCGAAAGCTTTGCCGCCCGGGCGGAGATGAACAACCTCATCCAGCAGCAGGCGAACGCCCCTCTCAACGAGCCGGTTTCGACTCTGCTCAATTCCCAAATCCAGGACACGCTCAACGCCGCGCAAAATAATTCCCTCACGAGCATGGACACAGCGCGGCTCAATGCCGCCGTATCGGATGCGCTTGCTTCGCGCGGCGGCGGTTCGGTGTCCAGCCTTCCGGCTGTCTCCGGTACAAATGGTGGCGCAGGCGCAAGCCTGACCACCGGATTTGCCGGCGAGCAACGGCAGGCGCAAGCCGAGCAATCCGCCGCCGGTTTTCTCAACAGCGGCTCGGACCCGGAAGACATCCAGTATCGCCGCACCCAACAGAATCTCGCCAACCTCGCCGCCGAAGCCAACGGCCAAACGCCCGGCAGCCAGTTTGCGTCCCTCAGCGGAGCTTCGTCCGGTCCGGCGCCCATGACGCAAGGGGCGGCCTTGCCGTTGATGTCCGATAATGGGGCGGCGGCGGAACAGGTAGCGCTACAGAATTGGGGAACTCAGATGCAAAACGCCAACAACCAGATTAATCCATGGATGACCGGCTTGACCGGCCTGCTGCAGATCGGAACCTCCCTCACGCCACGAACTTCAATATCGACTCCAACACTCTTGAGTCCGTCAAATCCGGTTTCGTAAATCAAATTCAACCAATTCACGCGCCCGGCTTTTGCAAACCCTTTCGCGTCGGTCGCGGTGGAACTTTCAGCGTTGCTTCAATCCAATTCATTCTGTCCCACAAATCCTCGATTTTCGCGCTGTGTTCTTCGACTTTAAATGTGGCGCCAAACAACTTTGACTCGAATGCGCCAAGCCGTTCATCGATTAAAAGCCGCATTTCGGCGATTCGATGGTCCAGGCCGGCCAACTTGGTGTCAAACGGCCCGAGGATGTTGCGAATCTCATGGATCTGCGTCCTTATGTCATCAAATGTTTTTTGCATTCAAAGGTATCAATACAATGTTTCCAGCTCCCTCCTGGCTTGTTGCAATCGGTTGATTCCCAAGGGTATCGCGAGGATTTCAAGTGTCAAACTGTTTCAATATCCGGGTCGGAATCGCTGGCGGGTTCGGCTCCTCCGGCCGTCAGCAATGCGCACGTCTCGGCGATCCGATAATCCAGCCGGGCTAACAGGATATCGACAGGCCGAAGGAAACTGCGAATTTCATAAATCTGGTTTCTGGCATCTCGAAATAACTTTTCCATTTTTAATAAATCGAAAAAAGTCCGTCCCGCCCCCTCCTTGTTTTTGTT
>DASYZW010000797.1:0-2341 GCA_035945915.1 Verrucomicrobiia bacterium
CCAGTCCGGCGGCGGACTCGACTGAGACGGCCAGTTCGTCGGCGGCCTGAAGGGCGACGAAACCGGTTTCGCGTTGCACGCCCGCGGCGTGGGGCACCGCCACACTGAGAACCACCGGCAAGGAGTCGAGGTTCTTTTCCAATTCAACGTTCAGCTTCCAGGACTGGGAGACGCCCTCGAGCAGGTTCACTACCAGTGTCGCGGCGCCGTTTTCGGTTGCGACCTGCCAGTCCCGAATTTCCGCGCCGCGGACCCGGACGAGGCGTTCGCCCGCGGGCAATTGGATGCGCGCCTGCCGCAATTCGCCCTGGGTGATTTGGTAGTCGAGCGTTGCCGTTATATCCATCACTCCGCCATCGAATTTAATGAGTGAGGCGTTTTGGCAGAAAACCGTCGCGGCGATTTCACCCGCCTGTTTGGTCTTGGGTGTCCATTGCAAATCAATCTGCGCGGCGGGTCCCAGATCGGCTTCAATCCGGGTCCGGCCTTTTTCAAACGTACGACTGGACGAGACAGCAGCAGGCAATTCAACGTGGGCCTCCTCTTCATCGAGCACAAAAGCCGCCTCGCTGGATAGCGCGGGTGGAATGTCAAAATTGAGCCGATGCTGTGTGACGTCGCCGGTAATTTTGACGAGCATCCGGATGTCGAGTGTGACCGCCGATTGGCTTTCAATTCGGACGGCGAGGCCGTCGCCGTCGCGCACTAATTCAGCTTTGCCGTTTTTCACACTAAATTGTCGAACGGCTGCCTCATCGCCAAACAGAGGGATCGTGAGCCCGGATTGCCGCGGGGAGAATTCGAGCGTGGCATCCACGGAGGCAACGTGGTGATTTACAAAGCCGAAATAAGTGGCTGAAACGATGGAGCCGGCCTGGAGCGATGACGCGGGCGCTTCCCGGGCGTGCGCCGGGAGTGAACTCAAAGTCAATAACAGGGCGATGGCCGCCGCGACGGGAGGAATGCCAGTTGCGAGCGGCGGCGGTTCGGGCGAGGGCTGTTCGCGGATAGTTTGCGGGCGGTTATGGCGCGGCCAGTATTTCCAAATCAAAAGAACGATGATCCCGAGGGCGGTGAGCGGGAATCCGATAATGAGCGCATCGTGCAGCGCGCGCCATTGCACCAGGAGGCTGCAGACCGAACCGATGATCAAAGCAAGGGCGACCGTGAGAATGAATGAGTTGCGATGCGCGTTTCGACATTGGAGCCTCCAGATGAACAGTCCCGCCAAAAAGGCCGCCGTTTGCCAAAGCATCTGGAAGGTTTGGAAAACGCTCAAGGGCATGATGCGCGCGCGAATAGACAGAGGTTCATCACGGATGTTCAGGATTTTTGTAAATACGAAAGGCTGACCGGCTTGGGGTAGTTCAATCCGGATGGATCGAACGCCGGCGACAACCGGCGGCGTCGAAAACGTGGCGACGCCGTTGGTGAGCGCTGTTTCCGCGCCCGATGCCACAATTTCCGGCGATTGGAGCGCGATCGAGGGGAGCGCCGACGGTGGCGCTTCGATTTGGCCCGGGGAGTTACCTCCATATCCTTGCTTCGCTTGCCCTTCTTCCCGGGTAATCATTCGATATTGCGCTTCCGAAGTTTCATTTGGAGCAGCCATCTGAACCAGGCCGCGCTGAGACAATTCCTGAAACGTTTGCGCGTTTATCTGATCGACACTGCCGTCGGCATATAGAACTTCGCAATGACCATCGACCACCGGGCTATAGGCCAGCACCGAATCGGGCTTAAGCGAATCCAACGACATGCCGCCGCCCAGGTAGGTGAATCGCTGGCCGGTTTCGACGTCGTAGGTGATTCTGTCCGTGGACAGCTCATTGGACATTTGTTCAAAGGAGTCCGGCAGGCGATTGGCGTTGTCGCCGGCAAAAATTCTCGCGGCGAGGCCCACTTGCCGGAGGTTGCTGACGGAGTTGATGCGTTGAGCGCGGCGTTTTGCGGCGCTCATTACGGGCAGTAACATCGCGGCCAGGATTGTAAAGATACCCACCACAACGAACAGGGTCAGCACGCCATTCCAGCCGCGCCGGACCGCCGAGATGACGAAAGCGATGACCAAAAACGCGAGCAAACCGAAAATAAACGTCGTGCTGCCGGCAGCGCGCAGGACATCAACGTAGAACGCGAGGAATTTCCGCCACGCGTCAAAAATTCCATAGGTCGTGCCCTCGGCCACGTTCATGCTGCCGCCGAAACTCGACAGCCGGAAGCCAATGGGCGCATACAATCTCCATTCGGCATACGTGTTGGGCACGTCCGTGCGAGGCGCGTCCAGGGCCAGTGACTTGCCAAGCGTGGAGGCGAGCGCGCCGTTGGTTTGGGCGTACAT
>DASYZW010000798.1:0-2593 GCA_035945915.1 Verrucomicrobiia bacterium
CACAAAAAAGACAACACGCTCACCTTCGAAGAATTGGGTGTGGACCGGCTCTTCGTGGATGAGGCGCATTTTTTCAAGAACCTCTTTTACGTGTCCAAAATGACGCGCATCGCCGGTCTGCCCCAAACCGCCAGTGAACGGGCGTTTGATATGTTCCTAAAAATCCGGCATATTCAGGCCGCCAATGGAGGTGGGGGGGTGGTCTTTGCCACGGGCACGCCCATCGCCAACAGCATGGCCGAGATGTTCACCATGCAGCGGTATCTCCAGTCGGGCGATCTGCAGAAACATAACCTGCATCATTTTGATTCGTGGGCGGCTACCTTCGGCGAACCGGTGACAGCGATGGAGCTGGCGCCCGACGGCGCGGGCTACCGGCTCAACACGCGCTTTGCCCGTTTCATCAATGTGCCCGAGTTGATGCAGTTGTTCCGCCAGATGGCCGACGTGCAGACGGCGCAGATGCTTGAATTGCCGCGCCCCAAACTTGAAGGTGAAAAACCGGCCATTCGCAGTGCGCCTGCAACGCCAGAACTAAAAAAGTTTGTCCAATCGCTGGTCGAACGCGCGCACCGCCTGAAAACTGAGCGCGTTGATCCGAGCGAAGATAACATGCTCAAAATCACCAGCGAAGGCCGCAAAGCCGCGCTGGATTTGCGGCTGATAGTCCCCGCAGCCGGTGACCAGACCCAAAGCAAGGTCAATCTGGCCGTGGAAAACATCTATCGCATCTGGGAGACAACGAAAGAGGACCGGCTGACCCAACTGGTCTTCTGTGATTTATCCACGCCAAAGGACAAGGGTTTCTCCGTCTATGATGACATGGCCGATAAACTTGTGAAACTCGGCATCCCCAGCAACGAAATTGCATTCATTCAGGATTATGAATCCGACACTTCAAAACTGGCGCTTTTTCGTTCCGTGCGCGCCGGTAAAACACGCATCCTGTTCGGCAGCACGCAGAAAATGGGTTCGGGCACCAATGTTCAGGAACGATTGATTGCCCTCCACCACCTCGACGCTCCGTGGCGGCCCGCTGATGTGGAACAACGCGAAGGACGCATCTTGCGGCAGGGCAACAAAAACGCCGCTGTGCAGATTTACCGCTACGTCACCGAAGGCAGTTTTGATGCCTATATGTGGCAGACACTGGAAACCAAGGCCAAATTCATCACCCAGGTGATGAGCGGCGATATGACGGTGCGCCGCGTCGAAGACCTGGACTCGACCGCTCTAACCTATGCCGAAGTCAAGGCCATCGCTTCCGGCAACCCGTTGGTGATTGAAAAGGCGCAGGTGGATGCCGAGTTGATGAAACTCACCCGCCTTCGTTCGGCGCATACTGAGGAGCAATACCGCATTCGCGCCAGCTTGCGCCATTTGCAAGAGGAAGCCCAACGCTATGCCGAACGGCTGACGAATTTGCGTCAGGATCTGGCTGTGCGCACAGATACGTCCGGCGACAAGTTCCGCATCGAATTGGACGGCCAGGTACTCGACAATCGTGGGGTTGCCGGTGAGCTGCTTTTGCGGCGGGCAGCTAAAATCAAAAACGCATTTGGCGCAACTCCACGGGTCGGCAAATTTGCCGGGTTTGAATTGTCCCTCCACGTCTCGCTCAGCGGCGGTGTAGAATTGGTCCTTCACGGTAAAAACAGCTATAACGCGCGCGTCACTGACACGGCACTGGGGACTATCCGCTCACTCGAATCCATCGTGCAGGGATTTGAAGAACGGGCCGCGCGACTTGAATCAGACATCCGCGACTCACAAAAGCGGGCGGAGGAATTGGGAACCAAAACCAACGCGCCCTTTGAACACGAGCAGCGTTACCACCAACTTGCCCAACGACAGGCTGAAATCGAGGAGAAACTGGACCTGACGAAGAATCAGGCGTCCAGCCAGGTTGACGCCGTGGTTGACGAAGAGAATGAACAGGGAAATTCACAGAAGCAGGCACAGACAATGCCAATCCGTCATACCCGGCAGGCGGCGGTCCATGTATGAATGAAAAGTCCATACTGCTGTTGTCACGCTTGCCGGCGCGTCTCGACGTAAATCAGACCGCCGAGATTTTGGGATTTTTGCCCTATGAAATTCCCGTGCTCGTCAGTTCGAGTCTGCTCAAGCCATTGGGCCGCCCTGCTGCCAACGGCCACAAATATTTTTGCGCCGACGAAATTCTGGAATTGTCGCACGACCGATCCTGGCTCGACAAAGCCACGCGCGTCCTCATCAAGTATCGGCAGGATAAAAAGCAGCATGAAAAGGAACGCAACATGGCAGCTTGACGTCCCCGTTTAATAGTATTGTCATCAGGGCTTGGCGGCGAATCGCACAATGGTGGAAATGGGTTGAACACTTCCGCCGGAGGCGCTGGCCATCCAACCGGTATCAGCGCCATAATGGTCGGAGAAACGCAGGGCACGGACTTTCCTTTCAATAATGTTCGCCGTAGCCCACCGCTTAACACCCATGCCAGGAATGGAATCAGGAGATAGACGAACCCAATAAAAATGTAGAGCCCGTAATCGCTGATGATTCCATTAAGAAAATCAAACGGCCGTGATAAGAATTTAATTGCTAGTATCGT
>DASYZW010000799.1:0-2113 GCA_035945915.1 Verrucomicrobiia bacterium
ACGCACTCAAGTGATATGTCACAAACCGGTCGTCAATCATTGAATACGAGCAACGTTTTGTGCGTGATCATGGGGGGCGGCCAGGGCACCCGGCTCTTTCCGTTGACCAAGGATCGCGCCAAACCGGCGGTACCGCTCGCCGGCAAATACCGTCTCGTCGACATTCCAATCTCCAATTGCATCAATTCCGGTTTTCGCCGGATTTATGTCCTGACACAGTTCAATTCCACCTCCTTGCACGGGCATATTTCGCGCACGTATAAATTCGATCATTTCACAAGCGGATTCGTCGAAATTCTCGCGGCCCAGCAGACGTTGACCAACGCCTCCTGGTACGAAGGCACCGCCGATGCCGTCCGGAAAAATCTCACGCACTTCCTGAATCACGACTTCGATTATCTGGTGATCCTGAGCGGCGACCAATTGTATCGCATGGACTTCCGCCAGATGGTGGCCGAACACATTGAGACCGGAGCGGATATTACCGTCGCCACGATTCCCGTCGGCCGCGCCGAGGCGCAATCGTTCGGCATCATGCAAATCTCTGAGGATCGTTGCATCAAACGCTTCGAAGAAAAGCCCAAGGACCCTGCCGTGCTCGACTCCCTGCATCTGCCGGCCGAATGGCTCGAGAAACTGGGCATCAAGGATGGCGGCGAGAAGTTTCTCGCCTCAATGGGCATTTATGTTTTCAACCGCGAACTGATCCAGGATTTGCTGGACAATCCCCTGTCCGATTTCGGCAAACATATCATTCCGCGCGCGATCAGCACCCATCGCGTTTGCTCGCATATTTTTCAGGGATACTGGGAGGACATCGGCACGATTCGCTCGTTTTTTGAAGCCAATCTCGATTTGGTGAACGAACTCCCGCGGTTCAACTTCTTCGACATGAGCGCGCCGATCTTCTCGCGTCCGCGCTACCTGCCCGGTTCCAAAATCAACGGGGCGGAAATTGAACATGCGGTCGTCACCGATGGATGCATCATCAACGGCGCGCATATCAAGAATACGATCGTCGGGTTGCGCACCTTTGTCGGCACGGGCACGCAGTTGCACCGCGTCATCATTTTGGGGTGCGACTTTTACGAATCCGTGGAATCCATCCGGCAGCATGAAAGCGAGGGCAGGCCCCGCATCGGCATCGGCGAAAATTGCCGCATCGAAAACGCCATCATCGATAAGAATGCCCGCATTGGAAACAACGTGACGATTTCGCCGGTTGGAAAGCCCGATCACGTGGACCACGAGCTCTATTTCATTCGCGATGGAATCGTCATCATTCCCAAGAACGCGATTTTGCCCCACGGCACGGTTATCTAACGATTTTTCTTTGGTCCGCCATCTGTTGCCGCCTCAAAACAAATTGGGCCAGCTCCTCGTAGTCGCCGCGCAGTTTTGCGTTGTCGGAAACGGCCAGCCGGTATAAGGCGCCGCCCCCTTCGTACCATGCGATGGCCGCGCCATCATTCACGCCGTTTCGCGTGAATGCGTCCAAATAGTCGTGAAAGCGCGGCTCATAAACGGAGGGATTCGTGATCATCCGCGGATCAAATTCCATTTCCAGGCCCATGCCATGCGCCCGGGCGAAATCGCAGGCGCTTTGCAGTCGCGCCGGCGATAGCTCAGGATGGAAAAAGAAATTCGGCTGAAGCCACGCCTGGTCGAACCCAAAAGATTTCCAGTCGCCCAGCGGCGTGTTGACGTGGTAACTGGGGATCCAAAAGAGTTCCTTGCCGCGGGCGTGCACGGCCTCAGCCAGGCCGGGAAAAAGTCCCGTGGTGCTGGCGGATTGTTCGGCAACCCAATAAAACCCGGCCAGGTCCAATTCCCTGGGCGCCAGGTCCTTCCAACGCTGCAAAGCCAGGTCCAGGTACCAGGTGCATGCGGCGAGCCGGTCTGCGTTATTGTGAAAATCCAGGGGACGCCCGTCCAGGGCGCCCCAATTTGTCTGGCCCGGTTCGGGCACGGGCAGCGTCAGGACCACCTGGCGACGGCGCGCGGGTTCGCCGATCCGCGCCGCGGCCGCTTCGACGGCTTTCTCGAGATTTGGGACGCCGTCGTTGTCCGCAAAATTTCGTTCCACCAGCCAGGCCCATTGGGACTGGTTGGC
>DASYZW010000800.1:0-4416 GCA_035945915.1 Verrucomicrobiia bacterium
GCGCAGGCACCAATCGCGCCGCTCTCGTGATCGAATGGAATTCGCCCGAACTCCTCAATCAAACCACCGTGCCCGCTCCGGTTGCAACCAAAACGATGGTCTGGGGATACCGCTTCAACAACCCGGCCACCGCCACGCAAATGTTGGACGCAATCCTTGCGGCGGATCCCCGGCTCTATGTCATGATCAACAACTCGTTCGGCAGCACGTTCGTTGTGGGATTGGGTTATCATCTACACGGCAACGGCGCGATTGGCCTGACGGATGGCGTCGCCACGAATTATTTCGTTGACGGCCTTTCAACCAACAACGACACATCATTCACTGACGCCGCTTATCCAATTGACTCCGGCGATTTATATTGGGGCGGTTACTACGGCCCAAACTGGCAAGTCTTCACCGAGACAAATGACAACGGCGGATTCGATAATTCGCCAAATCGCGGTTCGAGCCAATATTGGGATCCCAGCACAATGGATCATGGCCAATGGAGCTATGCCCAGGCTGGTTTGGACAATTTGCCGTTGACGAACGGTTCGTGGATTGGCTTTTCCGTCGCGGCCGCCGGTTACGATTACAATGACCCCACCGACCCGGCCAATGTAATCGCCAGTGACGATGGACAGGCTCCGCCATCGCCCGAAGGAACTTATGCGGCCTTTCTTGCCCATACGAACGACTTTGCCGTCCAGATAATAAGCACAAACGGTATTGATTCACTCCCCCCGTATAATGATCCAATTGCCATTTTAGGTCCGCCGGCATTAGAATTTTTCGATTCCTTTGACGGTGGTGTCACAAACAGAGTCTCAATCATCGACCCGCCATACAACCAGACACCGGCCGGAAGCAATATTTTGGCGGTCATCGAAAATGGCGGTCAAATTACCATCCGAATGGGCCGCAAAATTTACGCGGATCCGCACCATCCCTACGGCGTGGATTTAATTATTTATGGAAACTCCTGTTTCGACGCCCTTTCGACCGGGACCGGAATCGTCGGCGACAAGACAGACCTCAGCACCGTGACACTGACAAGCAGCGCGATCCTCGGACATCCGGCGGTCATATCAGTGAGCCAGGATAATACGAACTGGTTTACTTTTACGAATGTGCAAACACTTTTCCCGGAGGAGGCATATCGATGGGACGATACCAATGCGTCGTGGACAGATGAGGAAATGGACCCGGCCAAACCACTCAACCCGTATCTCCGCACAAACAACTTCGCTGGGCAAACCGTAGCGGCGGTTTTGGATCAGTTTGCCGGGGCATCGGGTGGCAGCGGTTATAGCCTGTCGCAACTGGGCCTTCCGTGGATCCAGTACGTCCGCATCCAGCCTGCCCCAAACAGTGAAGCGGTCATTGACGCCATCTCGGCGGCAGTCCCGGTAGTCACCGGTGACGCGCAATCCATTTCGCCCGACAACATCGCAGCCGGCAATACTAATCTATTTTTCCAAAGTCCGGGTGATCGAAGTGAAAACCAGATCACAATCGGGTTTGATAACCTCAGCGGAACTGCCAGGATCAGCGCCGTCAGCTTGAACGATTTTTCGCCATTTGCGCCGGTGGAAGGCAACATCCTGAGCGCGTACCAAATCCAATCGTTGCCTCTGATCCAAGGTCCGGTCACATACACTGCCGCGGTGGGTCTGAGCGCGGGCGATAGTTACAGCGGCAATGGCGGCGACCTGCGCGTGTTTCAATGGCATTGCACAAACTGGCTCTCGCAACCGTTTGTTTACCAGGCGGCAAACAATGAAGTCACCGTCCCGGACGTCACCAATTTCTCCGCGTTTGTGGTTTCTCAAATCGTGCCCCCGATTTTGACGGCTCAATCGGCAACAAACGGTTTCGTGTTTCAATTGACGCCGGTGCCGAATTGCCTGGAAACGCTCGATCGTTCCACGGACTTGAAAACATGGACGCCGATCCTGGCGTTTACCGCTACCAATGCGCAACCGGTTACGTTGGAAGATTCGAATGCGCCGGCCATGAAGGCGTTTTACAGAGTGCAATTAAGTCCCTGATGAAGATGCGAATTGTTATTGCCGCGGCCGGTCTCCGACACAGCCGCGCTCCGGACGTGGTGCGGAGCGCGGGGGGTCGTATGGCTGGCTTGCTTCCGCATCAACGTTTCAACGTATCAACGTTTCGACGGTCCGCCTTTACTCTGGTCGAACTGCTGGTTGTCATCGCCATGGTCGCGATTTTGGCGGCGATGTTATTGCCGGTATTGGCCCGGGCCCAACTGCGAGCCAAACGCATTCAATGCTTGAATAATTTGCGGCAAATGGCGGCGCAAGGGCAGGTTTATACCGGCGATAATTCGGAATCCTTTCCCATTGCCTTTTACTTCGACGCGGTGAAAAACATATCGTACTGCTGGGATTTCACCACGTACGAAAGCAATTCGCGGGTCGCGCCGGGTGTGCTGTGGGAAGGACAAATGATGCCCCAAATCCAGCAATGCCCGTCGTTTAGCGGCAGCGCCATGTGGACGGGAGATCCCTTTACCGGATACAATTACAACACCAGTTATATCGGGCACGGCCAGGGCGAAGCGATCGAACAACCGGCAAAAGAATCGGCCTTACGGCATCCGGCCAAAACCATCGTGTTTGGTGACGGCCAATATTCTGCCGGCGCTGATAAATTCATGCGCGCGCCCTGGCCGGACGAAAACAATGGCGGTGACAACCCCAGCGCAGACGATCTGCGCCCGGCCGGCACACAAGGCTTTCGGCACAATCGCCTGAGCAACGCCTCCTTTTGCGACGGCCATGCCGAATCGCTTTCGACATGCTATACAAACTTTGAAGTGGATCCGTATAATTCGAGCAGCCTGGCGCCCGGCACCGGTTTCCTCTCGCTGAGCAATTCAGTGTACAGCCTGGAATAGAATGTCCGTCCCATCCTTCAGAATCCATCCGGTCTTTACTCCGCTGGCGCTTTTGCCGCCCGCCGGCCCACCCGCGTAAGCACGTAATACAGCACCGGCGTGGCAATGAGAGACAGCAACACCGAGATGAATAGCGCGCCGATCACCGCGATGCCCAGCGGCTGGAGCATTTGCGCGCCGGTCCCCACGCCGTAAGCCAGCGGCAACATCCCCAGTGCCGCCGCGAGCGAGGTCATCAAGACGGGTCGCAAGCGGCGATCCCCGGCTTGCACCAAGGCCTCGACCACTTCCATGCCTTGCCCGCGCAATTGCTGGAAATAATCGAGAACGAGAATCCCGTTTTTGGCAACAATGCCGATTCCGATAATCATGCCCAGCAGCGAAATGATATTCAGCGAAACGCCGGTGATCCAAAGGGCCGCCACCGTGCCGAACAACGCCAGCACGGCGCCGAAAACGATGGCGATCGGCTCATAAAACGAGCGAAATTCGATGAGCAATACCGTGAACACGAGCAGGATGGCCGTCAGCAGCACCGCAACCAGATTGCGGAACGATTCCTGTTGCTGCTGATAAAGCCCGCCGTATTCCACCTTGCCGGGTGGCAGCCATTTCAATTTCGCCTGCACTTCGCGCATCGCTGTTCCAAGGTCCACACCTTCCAGCCGCGCGGTCACCATGTCCTCCTGGCGCAAATTCACGCGGTTTAATTCCGATTCACTCGGCGCAATGTCCACGTCGGCGACTTGTTCCACGCGCACAACCGTTCCGGATGGCGCGCGAATTGGCAGCGCCCGCAATTTCGCAATCGTGTCCACGCTCGACGCTTCGGCCATCACACGGATGTTCACCGTACGGTCCCCTTCCAGTACGTAGGATGAAATTTCCCCCATCAACGCGGTATTAACGGCATCGGCAATATTTTGCGCGGTCAGACCGAAACGCTCGGCGTCTGCCGGTCGAACGCGCAAATTAATTGATGGGCCGGTTTCAGTCAGTCCGTTAAATGTATCTACAATGCCAGGCACCTTTTGGATGTCGTCCTCGACGCGCGGCGCGGTCGCCTCCAGCCATTTCAAATCCGGCGAATACAAATAGATTTGAATCGGGTCGGGCGTCATTTGCAAATCACCGATCAAATCTTCGAGGTAGCCGTGAAAATCCCAGTTCATCATCGGGAAGCGCTGGTCAAAGTCGCGCCGCATCTGGTCGAGCACTTCTTCGGTCGAATGGTTGCGGTTGGCCTTCAGCTTGATGAGATAATCGCCGCGATACGGCTCAGTGATAAATGGCCCCAATTGCGCGCCCAGCCGGCGCGAATAACTTTCCACATCGGCATTCGTGCTGATGCTCTTTTCCGCCTCATCCAAAACCCGTTCGGTTTCGGCCAGGCTCGTGCCCGGCAGTCCATTGAAATCCATAACAAAACCGCCTTCGTCAAAGGCCGGCAGAAATCCAACTTCCAGTTGACGAAAAATGAAAATGCCGGCGGCAAGAACGAGCACGCATCC
>DASYZW010000801.1:0-2186 GCA_035945915.1 Verrucomicrobiia bacterium
ACAAAATCACCAGCCAGCCGTAAGGGAGCGCAATGCAAGTTTCGTTGGTCATGACTCTCATTGGCCCGGACCGCACCGGCCTGGTCGAGGCGGTTGCCCGGGTCGTGGCCGGCCACGACGGCAACTGGCTCGAGAGCCGGATGTGCCGCCTCGGTGGCGAATTCGCCGGCATCCTTCGCGTGGAAGTTCCCGCGGACAAAAAATCCGCGCTGCTCGACGCCGTCCAAAAAATTTCCGGCCTGCGGGTGATCGTTGGCGGCGGCGAAACCATCGAGGCCCCCAAAAATGCGCGCCACACTAAATTGGAAATTATCGGCCAGGACCGGCCCGGCATTGTGCGCGAGATCTCCGCCGCCCTCGCTCGCGCGGGCGTGAATGTCGAGGAATTTTCCAGTGAAGTCGCCAGTGGCGCGATGTCCGGCGAGCAAATGTTCAAGGCATCCGCGCGATTGCAACTGCCGGCAGCGTGCGATGTGACGGCGTTGAAACAGGAACTGGAAAAAATTGCCGCGGACTTGTTCGTGGATATTTCCTTCGGGGAATAAACCCCGAATTTAAATCCACCGCCGCACGCGCGATTTGTAGGTGCGATAGGATTCACCAAATCGATTTTCCAGGAATTGTTCCTCGCGCAGCACTATTCGCCAATGCACCATCGCCAATGCCGGAAGCAATGCCGCGAGCGGCCACCACGAACCGGAAGATAAAGTCATCCCCAGATAGATCACCGTCATTGCCACATACAATGGATTGCGGGAATACCGAAACGGACCGTCCGTCACGAGCGCGGTCACGGGGCGAGTGGGTCTCACGTTCGTCCCGGCGCGATGAAACGCGTGGACTCCCCACAGGCCCAGGACGGTGCCGATAAATCCCAGCATCCCGCCAGCGACATGCGACCACTCGCAGGCATACGAGTGGAGCGGAACCAGCCAATTCAACAGAAGACCGCCGCCAAACCATCCAAAGTATACCAATGGCGGAAAAGAAATAGTGTCGGGACAATCTTTCGAACGTTCTGATATCATGTTTAAAGCCTGACTGACGACAACATATACCGCCATCGGGCCGCCCACAAGAATTTCATCTTCATTGCGCCCGGCTTTCATTTATCCTCAGCGCGATGTTCGAACACCTGAAAACGGACACGGTCACCCGTGCCCGCCTCGGAAAATTGCGCACCACCCGCGGCGTCGTTGATACGCCCGTATTCATGCCCGTTGGGACCCAGGCCAGCGTAAAGGCTCTTGACCCGCGGGAACTGGACGAGATGGGCACCCAAATCATCCTGGGCAATACGTATCACCTGAATTTAAAACCGGGCCTGGAGATCATTCGCGCCGCGGGCGGTTTGCACCGGTTTATGAACTGGGAAAAGCCAATTCTCACGGATAGCGGCGGTTTCCAGGTTTTCAGCCTCGCCAAAATCCGCAAAATCAAACCGCACGGCGTTGAATTCCGCTCTCACATTGACGGGTCCCTTTTATTTCTTGGGCCGAAGGAAGCCATGGAGATCCAGCGTGCGCTCGGATCGGACATTGCCATGGTCTTTGACGAATGCCCGCCCCACGACGCTCCCGCCCGCGAACAGCGCCACGCCGTCGAACGCACCGTCCGCTGGGCCCGCGAATGCCGCGAGCAGCCTCGCAGGGACGGTCAACAGGTCTTCGGCATTGTCCAGGGCGGTTCCAATCCCGAGTTGCGCGAAGAATGCGCCAAGGCACTCGTCGGGATGGATTTCGACGGCTATGCCATCGGCGGCGTGAGCGTGGGCGAACCCGAGGCCGAGATGCTCAAGGCGATTGAGCTGACCGTCCCGCATTTGCCCGCGCACAAGGCGCGCTACGCCATGGGGCTCGGCACGCCTGCCCAGATGCTTGAACTCGTCGCGCGCGGCGTCGATATGTTTGATTGTGTCCTGCCCACGCGCGTTGCCCGCAACGGCACTGCCTTTACCCGGCGCGGTGCGTTCGGCCTCAAGGGCGGCGGTTACAAAGCGGATTTCCGGCCCATCGACGAGACCTGCGATTGCTTCGCCTGCAAGCGTTTTACCCGCGCCTACCTGCGGCATTTGCTCAACGTGAACGAAATCCTGGGCCTGCGCATGGTGAGCGTCCACAACTCGCATTTATTTCTGAAAATCATGGCTGACGCCCGCGCGCATCTGGCAGCCGGGACCTTCGGGG
>DASYZW010000802.1:0-3111 GCA_035945915.1 Verrucomicrobiia bacterium
CACCGATGACGAAGGCGGTGGTGCTGGCGGCGAGGAGGATGGTCTCTGACTGGTAGATTTGCGGCCAGGGCATCGGTTGTTGGAATACTAAAAACCAACATTCCAGGTGATGCGTGATGAACCAATTCTGGTAGCGGTCGAAGAACGGGATGTGTTCCATGACCATGTTCACGAACATATACGACAACGCCAAAATGGTGGCAGCGGCGGGTTTCATGTTGAAACATGAAAACATGAACGCCACGGACATGAGGGTGACGGTATTGATGATCATGAAGATGTGTGAGAACGCAAACAGCGTGAGGCCCTGTTGCGGCGGGAACAGGCTGAAGGTCATGCCCGAATCCGGTTGCGCCTGGCCGAAGACAAACATGCCGGTCCATGGGAAACACAGGCTGGCAAAACCCAGCGCAATCGCGCCCAGCGCCAGGACCAGGGCGGCGGTAAAAATAATTCCCGCGAGCCACTTGACCAACAGCAGCCGGACGCGCGAGACGGGCCGAGACAGAATCATGCGCAACGTGCCGTCCTCGGCTTCTTTGGCGACGAGGTCGCCGCCGACCAGCGTGACGTACAGGGGCATGAGCAACGCGAGTTGCGGCCAGATCATGATGAGCGAAACCGTGAGCGCGGAAATGTATTCTGTGGCCAGGTAACCGTTGCCATTCAACAGCCGTTCGAAATCCTCCTGCCAGCGCGTGTATTTAAAGACCAACAGCATCGCCGATTGCGCGATCACGAAGGCGCCGAAACCGATATAGGTTCGCTTCTTGCCGAAGAGTTTCCAAAGTTCGTTATTGAGTTGGGCGAAAAACATCGTTGAATTTGCGATTTACGAATTACGATTTGCGCAATTGGAGCTAGTTTTCGACATATTCTAATCGCCGTTTGATGATTCTTTTATCAGGGCCATGTAAAAATCTTCCAGGGTGGGTTCGTGCGGCCAGATGCCGTCGACGGGAATGTTGGCGTTGACGAGCGTACGGACAACTTCCGCCGATGTGCGGCCATCGCCCAGCGTAATATATTTTCCATCGCTGGAGCCTTTGATGATGCCGCGTGCCAGCAGAAGCGTCGCAGCTTCGGTAAAGCCGGGAGTTTTCAGCATCAACCTGCCCGGCGCGGCTTTCGCATCGGTGATGGGGCCATCGAACACTTTCCGGCCCTGGTTCAAGACGGCGATGCGCGAGCAAAGCTGCTCGACTTCGCTCAATAGGTGCGATGACAACAAAATCGTCAGCCCCATATCCCGGTGCAACCGCAAGATGGTTTCCCGCATTTCGGCGATGCCTTCAGGATCAAGGCCGCTGCCCGGCTCGTCAAAAATCAGCAACTCCGGCTGCGGCAACAGCGCCTGGGCGATGGCCAGGCGCGCGCGCATTCCATGGGAATACGTCCGCACTTTGGAATGCTGGCGGCCGGTCAATCCCACCCAATCCAGCACTTCATCAATTCGTTCGGCCGGCGTGGGCGCGGTATATTGGCACAGGATCTCGACGTTTTTGCGGCCGGTAAGATAATCATAGAATGCGGGCGCTTCAAAAATCGCGCCGACCTTCCGGAGCGCCAGCGCCCGATGCGTGGTGACGTCATGACCGCAGACCTTGACAACACCGGCGGTGGGCCAGACCTGGCCGAGCATCATGCCGATGGCCGTGCTTTTGCCCGCGCCATTATGGCCGAGCAACCCGAAAATTTCCCCGGGCCGCACTTCGAGCGTGAGCCCGTGCAGGGCGACCCGGCCGCCGAACTTCTTTTTGACGTCGATGAGAGAAATCATTGGGGCAAGGCTCCTTCGATGGTGAGCAAATTTTTGATATGACCGTCCGCGTACAGATAATTCACGGCGCGGCTCGGTCCGCGGGCGGCGTGAAACTTCTGCTTATCGAAAAACACGGGGATCGCCTGCGGATTAAAATTCATTCCCAGCACGACGAGGTGATTCGCGTTTTCGCCATTCAAAAGGCTGTTCCATGCATAGCTCGAGCCGGTCAGTTGAAAGATGCCCTGGAAATCGGACGGACAGCGCAGGACATTCGTATTGCCAAGGTCCGTGCCCAGGACACGATTCACCGTGGGAAAAGAATTTGTGGCGAGCGCATTGGTATCCATGGGCGCGTCGCGCATGGCTGGCAGCGTGTTATTGTTTGAGTCCACGTACATCTGCAGGGCCACGCCGATCTGGCGGAGGTTGCTGATGCATGCCGTCGCCCTGCCCTCTTCCTGCGAGCGATTGATAACGGGAAGCAACAGCGCCGCAAGAATGGCGATGATGGCGATCACGATGAGAAGTTCGGTAAGGCTGAAGGCGATGCGTAATCGCTGTGATTGAGAGAGACCGCCGATCAGGCCAGCGCAACCGCCTGGCTTTGCAGTGAGCGGCTGGTTTTCCTTGATTGGGAGGTTCATTGCTGGCGGAGGATGACTCTGCCGTTCTGCATCTGATGTTGCAATTCCTCCAGGACGGGCGCCAGTTCCGCCTTCGTTTCCGCCGAGCTTTGGCTGTAAAAGGTCTTCAACCCGAGGCTGCGGATTTGGGCCTCCAGTTGCGGACTAATGATCGGGGCGTTGGTGCCGCCGGCGGGAGCGTTCGTGCTGTTTTGGAAACGGCGCGCCGGCCGATCCTCGGCATTGCGTAAATTGTTCAAGGTGTTGTCAACCAGGCGGCGCCGTTTATCTTCCGGCAGGTTCTCAAAGGCGCCGATCATTTGTTTGATGTTCGTAGGCATCGTCGCCTCAACGAACTGGCTCTTTTCCGCCTCGGTCATTTCGTTGAACCAGAGGTCCACCAGATGCTGCAACCGCAATCGCTGCCGCTCCTCGTAGGAGAGCGCGTTAAGCTTGTCCTCCAGCTCTTTGATCGCCCTTGCCCGCGCGTCGCCGCTCAAGCTCGCCAAATCGACGGATTCCATGTAGGCGCGGACTTTTTCCGCGGTCATTTTGAGGCTTTCCAAATACGCGTGCCCCGCCATGGCCAGGACCCAAATGCCAACAATTGTGGCCACCGCACAAATGAGAAATCGTCGCTGCTGCGCCATACTTGAATTTATTGTGGATTATCCACTGAAACAACGCAAACCGCCGTGGTATTGACATCGCAACAGGCAAAAC
>DASYZW010000803.1:0-7499 GCA_035945915.1 Verrucomicrobiia bacterium
AAATCTCGGGCATTGCATGAAAAATTGTTTCTCCAGTGCAAAGTGCAATACACCGGCGGCAGGAAGTCCCGGCCACTTACAACTTCGAACCGAGCCAAGTAATGCTCACGGCTAAAGACGTCAGGCTTAAATTATGGCGTATGACTCTGCGGTCGGCCTGAAATCGCGGTATTTCCCAGTGATAATCGGGTTGGCACGCTTTCGGCTAAAGCTGTTGAACCAAGTTGAGGTTCAACAAATATGTGCAAGGTCGGTGAAAAAGCATCGCTAAAATTGGAGGCAAAACTATGAGTCCATCCACCATCATCCTGATTATTCTGGTTATATTGCTCATCGGAGCGCTTCCCGCGTGGCCTTACAGCAGTGGTTGGGGTTACTATCCAAGCGGCGGATTGGGCCTCGTTGTCGTTATCCTCCTGATTCTGGTTTTGATGGGCAGGTTGTAGACGCCGCGCGTTTCTCGGTTTGAGCGCGGAATACAATTGCAGCCAAAGAATAATGACCATTCGCGGCGAGTATGCGACGCCGTTTTGGCGATCCGGCACGTGATCAATCAAGCCGACGGCGGCGAGGCGACCATGCCAGACGTTTGAGCGCCGAGAAATTTCCCCACGACCACGATGTTCGTGAGAATGACGGCGTCTACGGGAATAGCGCCAATTGCCCAATTGATGGCAATTTATGTTTATTGCTCGAGATTTGAGCAGTGCCGTATGCTCAAGCCGTGATTCAGCACGCTCGAATTTCCTACTTCATCATCGCGGCATCGCTGGCGCTCGTTGTCTGGCTTCATTTGGGGACGCTTCTGCTCACCTCATTGTTCGGGTATTTCGCATTGTGCATGTTCAGCTTCCGCCATCGAAAATTATGGAGCATGACAATTTACATTTTTGTAATCACGACAATTGGGATCGGCCTGGTTTATTTTTCCCGGCAGGCCTATACGGCGATGCCCAAAATCGCCGATACGACTATTCCGGCCGTGGTAGAATTTGCGGAAAGACATGGTGCAGGCGAATTGCCCTTCACGGATTACGAAAGTCTAAAGGCCGTGGCGGTTGAGCAGGCCAAGGAAGATCTGGCCGGCATCGGGCGCTATTTGCGGGCCGGAACATTTGAAGTTGTAATGCTCGTCGTCGGGCTGGTTGTTGCCGGAAGTATTTTCTTAAATCCTTCGTGGGACACGGAACAGAACCGGGGGGTGGAGCAGAATAATTTGTACACTGCGGTGGCGCAGGAATTGGCGGTTCGCTTCCGAACATTCTATGAAAGTTTCAAGATGATGATCGGCGCTCAACTCGTCATATCCATTATTAATACCGGATTTACCGGAGTTTTCCTCATGGCAAACAGTTATCCATTCGCCATCGTCCTCATTTCGCTGACCTTTTTATGCGGTCTGCTGCCGATTATTGGCAACCTCATTAGCAACACATTGATTGTTGGCGTGGGCTTTACGGTTTCGCCCAAAACGGCATTCTTTGCTCTGATTTTTTTAGTTGTCATCCACAAGCTGGAATACTTTCTTAACAGCAAAATCATCGGCAACCGGATTAAAAATCCGATGTGGCTGACATTGATTGGGATCGTTTTAGGAGAAAAAATGATGGGCATCCCCGGCATGATTCTCGCCCCGGTCGTACTTCATTATATCAAAGTGGAGACTTCGCAAAGCAAAAGCGTTGGCATCGTTTCTCCAGACGAGGCGGCAACGCCCGGCATGAGAAAGATATTATAAATCATGAATCACTTTTGGCGGAACGGCGGCTCGCAACGCGTTTAGCACGGCGAGCACATCAATGATTTCCTGCGCGATGGCGCCACTTACCGGGTTTAAATAACCGGCGGCGGCGAAGCTCATGCCCATAATGCTCAGCGCAATGCCGCCAACCGCGCTTTGAAGCGCAATCCCTCGCATTCTTCGGCTGATGTGCATGAACTC
Organism: Verrucomicrobiia bacterium; assembly: GCA_035945915.1. Classification (GTDB taxonomy): domain Bacteria; phylum Verrucomicrobiota; class Verrucomicrobiia; order Limisphaerales; family UBA11358; genus UBA11358. Next base: position 1,943 of record DASYZW010000803.1, read on the forward strand.
ATCCACTTTCTTCAGGGAGCTGTCCATCACCACGACGCCCGCAGCCTCCGTGGTCACGTCACTATTCTGTCCAATTGCCATGCCGACGGTTGCTGCCATCATGGCAGGGGCGTCGTTGATTCCGTCACCGACATAGAGGGTTTTGGCAATGGCATTTTCCTGGCGGACCATGGCAAGTTTATCTTCTGGACTTTTTTCCGCATAGATTTCCGTAATGCCCACTTGCTCGGCGAGATAGCGCACCTCCGGCTCGCGGTCTCCCGACAAAATCATCACACGCTGAAACTGATGTTTGGAACTCAGATGCTTGATAAATGATCGGCTTTCCGCGCGTGGCGTATCCCGGAAACGCAAAGTCGCGGCGTATCGTCCATCAATTGTGACAACGCACTCAAGGCCGCCGGCCATGGGCGGAAGCTGGCCGGCGCCAGGAGTATTTTGCGCAATCAATTGGCGGCGACCGGTAATTTGCAACTGATGGCCGGAGACAGTTCCGCTTAAACCGTGGCCGGGCTGTTCGGCAACCTCACTGGCATCTGGTAGTATAGCGCCGGCTTTTTTCGAGGCGGTGAGAATGGCCCGCGCCAGCGGATGCTTGGAGTAGCGTTCCAAGGCTGCAACAAGCGTTAACACGTCTTGCGATTGAAAGCCGGCGGAGATTATCTGCCCGGTCAGCCGCGGTTCGCCATAAGTTAAGGTGCCAGTCTTGTCGAAAATTGCGGTCCGGCATTCGGCAATCCGTTCAAGCGCGACCGGGCTCTTGATAATAATCGCCCTTCGAGCGCAAAGTGAAATCGACCCTATGATGGTGATCGGGATGCCGAGCAGTAACGGACAGGGGGTAGCGATCACCAGGACGGCAAGAAAGCGCACAGCTTCTCCGCTAATGATCCACGCCAGCAACGCGACTGCCAGCGCCAGCGGGGTATGTATTGCACCCAACCGATCGCCCAAACGGCGCAAATGGGGTCGTTTGGCTTCCGATTCACGCATCACTTCCATAATCCTGGCATAACGCGAATCCGCAGCGCGTTTGAGCGCCCGAATGGTCAGGACGGTTTCTCCGTTGATTGCGCCTGAAATCACTCCCGACCCCCCGGTTTTAGTCATTAGGAAGGGCTCGCCAGTCAGATAGGATTCATCCATTGACCCATGTCCCTCAATGACGGCGCCGTCAACTGGACAGATTTCGTGCGGGAAAATAACCAGGACATCGCCCGCTGCAATCTCATCGAGCCGAATATCCACTAATCCCATTAATTGCTTCCGATGAGCTATCGAAGGCATCCGTTTGGCCAGCACGGCCAGCACGGACGAGGCGCTTCGCACTGCGTAACTTTCCAATGCTTCACCACCCGAGAGCATCAATACGATTATCGAGCCGGCCAAATATTCGCCCAGGAGAAAGGACGTAATGATGGAGATCCCGGCCAGCAGGTCAGAACCAAATTCCCATTTCATCAATTTCCGAAACAAATCGAAAAGCAGCGGCAAGCCCCCAAAGACGAGGGTAACTAACAACGGAATCTGATAAATGCCTGGAGCAGCGCGAAAACCGAAGCGAAGCGCAAAACTCAACAGAATGGCCACAAAGGAAAAACTCGAAATGACTGTGGTTTTGCGACGCCAAAAGCCAGCAAATGAATTCCCGGACGAATGATCCGACGCCCTTGGATTGGACTGTAATTCCAGCCGGTTGCGACAACCGCTGTTGCCCTGACGGTCAAAAGCGGCGTTCATAGCAGCGCCTCGGTCTTACTCATTAAGCCCCCAATGATCATATGAACCGGAGGGCCGCGCAAAAGGCTGGCGGAATTTGTTAAAACCACCCGCCGGCACATGCCGAAAGGCAATCCGCCGACCTGACGTCGAATGACCAGGGTCAGACAATTGCTTTTGAATAAGGTCAAGCAATTCGGGCACATTAATCGGCTTCCCTATGAGCGCGCGAACTCCCGAGGCTTCGGCGAGTACGTCTTGATGAGATAACCCGGTGATCACAAAAACCGGTAACGAAGAATTCATTTCAAGAAGTTGATTCAGAGCGACCCAACCATTCTTTGGAGGCATGTTCAGGTCAATGAGAAGCAAATCTGCGGAATCGGGATCCTCGCGAAACAGGTCCACGGCTTGTGAGCCATTGGCTGCCAAAATTACCCGGTAACCCTCCTTCTGGAGCGATTTACCCAGTGACTCCCGGACGGAGTCGTCATCATCCGCCACCATTATTTTATATTTGTCTGGCTCTGTCATCGGCACGTAAATCCTCTCTCACGGTTTTCATCAATTGCTCCGGCAAAAGCGGCTTCCTCAACGTTGCGGCAACCGGAAATTTCCCGGCATCACGAGGAAGGGTTCCCGGAGCAGGAATCACGGGAATATTGGAATTTTCAGACCACAGCCTTTGGAAAAATTCGGTCCCTGAAAGTCCTGGCATTTTGTTATCTGTCCTGCTGAAACCAAAACATCGGAATACATCTCACGGACAAAGGCATTGTCTTCGACCACGAGAATGCGGTTTCCTGTCGATCGTGGCTCAGCCGAAGCGGGCCGAATTTCGATTCTATCCAGAGCCAAATTAATGCTGCATGTCACATTGATGCGCTTTTTCATCATTTACCTTTCGTCTTTCATTTGAATTTTTATCGGTTCGATGAACACTTAAGCTTTCCTCGTGCCAGCAACATATGCGGAAGCCAGAAGCCAAAACACAAAGAATTCGAGGGGCCCGCGAAATAAGGGCTCATCGCACTGGCAAGTAAGAATTCACCTGCGGTCAATGGTTAACCATGCCGCCTCAGCCATTAAGCATCGGTGACGGCTGAAGTGTCGCCAACACCTTCCGAATGACGCAAACCAAAGCGATTGAGTTTTTCCCGCATGGTGGTGCGAGTCACTCCCAGCCAACGGGCCGCCTTTGCCTGGTTGCCCTTTGCCAGTTGGATCGCGCGGGTAAATAATTCCCGTTCCATGTCCATTAGCATGCGAGGGTAGGCGGCTTCAACGTCTCCGCCCTGGGCGCGTTCCAACAATTCAGTGAAATAGGCGGCGATAGTTTGTTGGTCAGCGGCAATCGGCTTCCTTCGCCTGGACGCCGCCTGTTGAACATGTTCCAGGCCAATCGAATAACCACGAGCCAGTAACAACGCCTGGCGGACGACATTTTCCAACTCGCGCACATTGCCCGGCCATGTTTGATTTTGCAAAAAAGCTACGGCGTCAGGCTGGATGGAAGGAGAATCGTTGCCCAATTCCAACGCGGAACGTCGCAAAAAATATTTGACCAAATCCGGGATGTCCTCGGCGCGCTGATTCAAAGACGGTAGTGTAATCGTGACACCGCTCAACCGATAAAATAAATCTTCACGAAACTGTTTTTCCTGGATGGCACTTTCGAGATCACGATGCGTGGCCGTCAATATCCGAACGTCCACGGGAATTTTTTCATTTCCGCCAACGCGTTGAATGTATTTTTCCTGAAGCACCCGGAGGAGTTTTACCTGAGTGCTCAAACTTAAATCACCGATTTCATCAAGGAATATCGTTCCCTTGCTCGCCTGCTCAAAACGTCCGACTCGGCGCGCATGCGCCCCGGTATAGGCGCCGCGTTCATGGCCGAACAACTCGCTTTCCAGGAGGGTTTCGGGAATCGCCGCACAATTAACAGCTACGAAAGGTCTGTCATTTCGATTGCTATGCTGGTAAATGGCGCGCGCTACAAGTTCCTTTCCCGTGCCGGTTTCTCCGCGAATGAGAACGGTAACAGCCGTGGCAGCCACCCTGCCGATTTCTTTATAGATGGCCTGCATGGCGCGACTATTGCCGATAATGGCCGATTGCGCCGAAGGGGAGTCGCCAAACTCAAGCGGCTCTGACATAAGCCGATTGCTGGCCACTGCTCTCGCAAGCAGGTCAAATAACTCGTTCATATCAAGAGGCTTCAGAAGATAATCGTAAGCGCCGAGCTTGGTGGCTTCAATCGCAGTCTCGGTCGTGCCATAAGCGGTCATCATGATGACCGGCAATTTGGGCCTGGAAAGGTGGAGTTTTTGAATTAACTCCAATCCCGAAAGGCCGGGCATTTTTAAATCGGTAAGAACCGCATCCCAATCACCATCGCAAGCCAAGGCCAAACCTTCATCTCCGCGGGTGGCGACGGACACTGAATAGCCTTCGGATTGCAGCTCTTTCCTCAATGCCGACATAATGCCGGTGTCGTCTTCAATGAGCAGGATTTTAGGTTGTGCGTTCATCAATCTCTTCCGTTTTCGCGGTTGGCAACGAAATCGTGAAAGTGGTGCCACGATTTGGCTCAGAATGGCATTCCAACGTCCCATTGTGCTTTTCAACAATGCGCGCGGCAATCACGAGTCCCAGGCCAGTGCCTTCCTCTTTTGTGGTAAAAAATGGATCGAATATTCGCTTTTGCACTTCTGGAGGAATGCCTTTTCCGGTGTCACTCACCTGGATCGTTACGCTCGGGATTTTTTTGCTATTCAAACGCGAAGGCCGGGTATTAACCCGTATCGTAATCGTGCCATTATGCTCGATGCTTTCAGCGGAATTTCGAACAAGGTTGATTAGCACCTGTTCAATTTGATGAGGGTCAGCACGCAGCCAAATGTCCGGCTGTGATTCAACGGCCAAACGGATTGAGGCCCTTTCAAGTTGCGGCCCGAGCAATGATTGGATCTTCATAATCAGACTATCTGCTGACACCACCACAAATTTGGGTTCAGCTGGCCGCGCAAATTGTAAAAATTCCTGCACAATACCCTCCAGCCGTTGAATTTCGTCGCCGATAACCAGGGCGTCTTCCTGTTCAGATGAATTCCGGGCGAGGTTTTTCTTGAGGCTGTGCAATCGCACATTGATGGCGGTCAACGGATTGCGAATTTCGTGGGCAATACCCGCTGCCAGGGTTCCGAGCGATGCCAGCTTCTCATTCCGAATTGCCAGCGCGCGACTCCTCACCAATTCCACTTGTAACGGGCCAATAACACCGGTGTAGACCGCAATAAAACCGCTGATGATCAGGGCGGCCAGCAAGCCCAGCACCACCACCAAAAGTTCTTGAATCCATGACAGCGCTTCCTTCGAATTTTTTATAAATTGCACCTGTTCCGCTCTTTCGGATGCCTGCAAGCTTGCGCATAATTCAAGCACCGGCGCCGCGTTGCTTTGTACGGAGCCCGGCGCGACTGTTTTGGAAGAGTTGACCGCAGCGTAAGTTTGCACGCTCATTAAATCATTGTTCCTGGCAAGGTAAGATTCGAACTGATCTCCAATCAGCTTCATGATCTGACGCTGGTGCGGGGTCGTGAGCGTGTCCTGGTGGGAGATAATCCATTGTTTTAGAGTTTCCGACTGATCTTTATACGCTTCCTCGTCAGCCGGATCATGGTGTTGGCAAATTCGAAGCTCGGTGTCATTCAATTCACGCACCGTAGTCTCAATATATTCCGGCAAATAGAAATCCTCAGCTTGAACCGATGAAAAGCTCCGGTGCAACTGTCGCAGTTCCCGCCATGTGTTCCGACTGACCCAACCGATGATT
>DASYZW010000804.1:0-4917 GCA_035945915.1 Verrucomicrobiia bacterium
GAAGGCAAGGAAGTGCGATTTGGCATTTTTGATTCGGCTCTTTTTGCCACCGTTACGACGGACGCCTCATGCGGCGCGGTTAACTCGATGCACGATTCATTCACACCGCTGGGCGGGCTCGTGCCGATGTTTAACATTCAAACCGGCGAGGTGATTTTTGGCGGCGTCGGCGCGGGCCTGTACGGCATGTTGATTTTCGTCATCATCGCCGTATTCATTGCTGGACTGATGGTCGGGCGCACGCCGGTATACCTGGGCAAGAAAATCGAGGCCTATGACGTGAAGATGACGCTGCTGGCGTTTGTCATTCTCGCATTCAACATTCTTGGCTTCACTGCGTGGGCTTGCGTACGCCCGTCCGGGCTCGCCAATAACGGCCCGCATGGATTCAGTGAAATGTTGTATGCCTATACTTCCTGCGCCGGCAATAACGGCAGCGCCTTTGCCGGGCTCAATGCCAATACCCCCTGGTACAACACTACCCTGGGCATTGATATGCTGCTCGGCCGGTTCGGCATGATCGTGCCCTTACTGGCGCTTGCCGGGTCAATGGCGAGGAAAAAAATCGTCCCCGCCAGCGTCGGTACATTCCCGGTTAGCGGAACGACCTTTGTTATTTTGCTCGTTGGCATTGTGCTTTTGGTCGGCGCATTGACCTTTTTGCCGGCCCTGGCGCTGGGACCTATCGTCGAACATTTTCTGATGCTGAAGGGAACCTTGTTTTAACCAAATTTATGGCCACAAAATCTGTTTCCATTTTTGATCCGAAAATAATCTGGCCCGCCATGGGCGATGCGTTCAAGAAATTGGATCCGCGCCTGATGATTAAAAACCCCGTCATGTTTGTGACGATGGTCGGCGCGGCAATCACTACGGTGGATGTGTTCCGCTCGCTCCCCGGCCAATTGGCGTTTGTGCTGCAAATTGCCATCTGGCTTTGGTTCACGGTGCTTTTCGCCAACTTCGCCGAGGCCGTCGCCGAAGGCCGCGGTAAAGCGCAGGCGAAAGCGTTGCGTGCCACGCGCACCCGCACTAACGCCAATAAAATTATCGGCAATGGAAAAATCAACCGAATCGAAGTCGTGGACGCTGATTCGCTCCGCAAAGACGACCGCGTGGTTGTTCGCGCCACGGAATTGATTCCCGCTGACGGCGAAATTTTTGAAGGCGCCGCGACCGTGGATGAATCCGCCATTACAGGTGAATCGGCGCCGGTCATTCGCGAAGCGGGCGGCGATCGCAGCGCCGTGACCGGTGGCACACGGGTCCTTTCCGACGAGATCAAAATCCGGATCACTGCCAATCCCGGCGAAGGATTTTTGGACCGGATGATTTCGCTTGTTGAGGGGGCAAAACGCCAAAAAACGCCCAATGAAATTGCGCTTACCATTCTACTTGCCGCGCTTACTGTGGTATTTCTGTTGGCCGTTGTCACGTTGAAGCCGTACGGGATTTATGCCAACACGAATTTTTCAAATGTCGTGCTGGTTTCGTTGCTGGTTTGTCTGATTCCCACCACGATTGGCGGCTTGTTGAGCGCCATCGGCATCGCGGGCATGGACCGTTTGCTCCAGAAGAATGTCCTGGCCATGAGCGGACGCGCCGTCGAAGCCGCCGGAGACGTGGACGTTTTGCTCCTGGATAAAACCGGCACAATCACCATGGGCAATCGCCAGGCCACGGCGTTTATGCCCGCGCCGGGAGTAACCGAACAGGAATTGGCGGACGCCGCCCAACTCGCGTCCCTGGCGGACGAGACCCCTGAAGGCCGCAGCATCGTCGTGCTGGCGAAACAATACGGCATTCGCGCCCGCACAATTCATGAAATGCCCCACGCCCAATTTGTTCCCTTTACCGCGCAGACGCGCATGAGCGGTGTCAATTGGGACGGTGAACTCATCCGAAAAGGCGCGGCCAATTCCATCCGCCAGTTTTCCGGCGGGACATTGCCCTCAGAAGTGGAGCAGTTCGTGGAAACCATTTCTCTCTCCGGGGGAACCCCGCTGGTCGTCGCCACGAGCAGGCGCGTCCTCGGCGTCGTCCATTTGAAAGACATCGTCAAAGGCGGCCTTTCCGACCGGTTCAAACGGTTCCGCGCCATGGGCATTCGGACCGTCATGATTACCGGCGACAATAAACTCACTGCCGCGGCCATTGCCCGTGAAGCAGGCGTGGACGATTTCCTCGCGGAAGCCAAGCCGGAGGATAAATTGGCGCTCATCCGCCACGAACAACAGGGCGGACGAATGATCGCCATGATCGGCGACGGCACCAACGACGCGCCCGCGTTGGCGCAGGCCGACGTAGGCGTCGCCATGAATACCGGCACCCAAGCCGCCAAGGAGGCGGGCAACATGGTGGATCTGGATTCCAATCCCACCAAACTTCTTGAGATTATCGAGATCGGAAAACAACTGCTCATCACCCGCGGTTCGCTGACAACCTTCAGCATCGCCAACGACGTGGCGAAATATTTTGCCATTATTCCCGCCATGCTCATGGCCACGTTTCCCGTCATTGAGCCGTTGAACATTATGAGGTTGCACAGCCCGGACAGCGCAATCCTGAGCGCCGTGATTTTCAACGCGCTCATCATTATTGCCCTGATTCCCCTTGCGTTACGCGGCGTACAATTTCGTCCGCTGGGCGCGGCGCAAATTTTGCGGCGCAATCTCCTGATCTACGGCGTTTGGGGCATGGTCCTGCCGTTCATCGGCATTAAAATCATTGATGTCATTACGGTTGCATTACGCCTGGTGAATTGATCCAAGTTATGAAAACAATTTTCTCTGAATTCGGTCGATCTGTTGTAGCCACGATTTTTTTCGCGGTTATCGTATGCGGCTTGTACCCGCTCGTTGTTTACGGCCTCGGGCAGGTGATGTTTCCGCACCTGGCCAACGGCAGCTTGATGATGGATAAATCAGGCGCGGTCCGGGGTTCGGAGCTTCTTTGCCAGAATTTTTCCAGCGATAAATATTTCCATCCGCGCCCATCCGCCGCCGGCAACAACGGCTATGATCCGACGTCTTCCAGCGGGAGCAACCTCGGGCCAACGTCCGGGACTTTATATACAAACATCATGCAAAATATTGCCGCGTACCGGTCCGATAACGGTCTGGCCACGAATGCTTCCGTACCCGCCGATGCCGTGACGGAATCCGGCAGCGGTTTGGACCCGCATATCAGTGTGGCAAACGCGGAATTGCAGGTTCCCCGGGTCGCCAAAGCGCGCGGCGTAAGCGAGGAAAAAGTGCGCGAACTGGTGCGGGAAAACACCAGCGGCCGCGACTGGGGCCTGTTCGGCGAACCGCGCGTCAATGTGATGACGCTGAATTTCGCGCTCGACGGCCTTGGAAAACAGCGGTGAAGCTTGCCCGCTAAACCTTGATTTCGCGGCTGGCGCCGGGCATCCAGATTTGTTCAGGGCGCGGCTCAGCCGTTTCCACGGCGCAATTCACGACCGCGCGCATTTGGGCAAACCACCATCCCGCCCGGGCAATGCGGCCCTTGCGGCCGGTCGCTTTCACGCACAGCCGGGCGCCGTTGAATCCCAGTTCCAGTTGTTCATTTGTCGCAGTATTCGTCGTTGTCATAGTTAATATTTAACCTTTCTACCGCGACACTATGACAAGGGGGGTTGGACAAATGCTGTCCAACCATAAAAATATTTTTTTGGGGTTTTTGAGCGTCAGCCTTGTTGAAAACAGTTGACATGCCTGTTTCCGGGAACATTTCCAATCGGCCTAGCCGCAGGAACAATTTTTGCCTGGCTAATTTACCGCCACTTTGCGGGCGCCCTGAATATTCGAAGGGTAAATGAATGGCTCACTGCCCAATTACCGAAATGACGTCCCCCGGGTGCAGGGGAACATCCCTGCCATTGAGGAGGTCTCGCGGGTCAACTTCGGTTTGGACACTGTTGCGTCTCAAGATGAGGTCCGTCGGATCATGCGCGCCGGTATAGGTTGCCGTTGCAAGCGCCTGCGCCAACGTCATGCCTTCTACCCAGGGGATTTGATGCTTTTGGACGTTGCCCAGCACCGTGATGTCCGTTGTCGAGGACTGCATGCTCTGATACGCGGCTTTTTCACCGGCCAGGAAAGCCGCCTTGGCCTGGGCATCCGCAGTCGCCTTGGTCACACAACCCGTCATAAAAAACAGGGCACAAACAACAATCACAAAGACGCAATAATTGTTGATGGTTTTTAAGTTTGTCAGGACGAATGGCACAAGTTTCATCATATTAGGCTACCGTCAAACGGACGGAATGTTTCCTATGACTTATCCTATTTCTCTGCTGTTTCCACTTTCTTTTTCCATTTTAGGACCGCCGATTTAATCTCCGCAGCACAATCCGCCAGCGGCTGCACAAAGCGTGGCCGGAACCACGGAAACATTCCCACCAGATCGTGCGAAACCAAAATCTGGCCGTCACAGCCGTCGCCACTGCCGATGCCAATGGTGGGTACGGAAACGTTTTCGGAAATTTCCTTCGCCACGGGCGGTGTGACCAATTCGAGCACAATCGCAAAGACGCCGGCATCCGCCAAAATTTTTGCGTCTTCGATCAACTTCCGGTGTTCGGCTTCTTTCTTTCCTTTGATGCGGTAACCGCCCTCTTCAAGAACACTTTGCGGCAACATTCCCAAATGCCCGCAAACTGGAACGCCTTTTGCCACGATTGCCTGAATTTGTGGCAACACTTCGCGGCCCCCTTCCAGCTTCACAAACTCCGCGCCCGCTGCCACCAGGCGGCCGGCGTTGAGGGCGGCTTCATGCGGCGTCTCATAACTCTTGAATGGAAGATCCGCTCCCAACAACGCGCGGGGTTTCGCCCGCGCCGCCGCGCGCACGTGATGCTCCACGTCCGCGAGCGTCACGTGCGTCGTGTCCGGATAGCCCAAAACCACCATG
>DASYZW010000805.1:0-4321 GCA_035945915.1 Verrucomicrobiia bacterium
ACGGCGTTACGAGCCAGTTGCTGGAGGGCAACCAATGGGTAAGGACTCGATCGAACCTCTCTGTCATGCGAAGTAAAATCCACGCCAGTGGTAAGGTGGGCGATTAGTTTTTCATCGAGGCGGCGCAAAATGTCGCCAATCGTGCCGCTAATCTCCAGCTCGTCCGCTACTGGATCGGAGAGTATTGTGCCACGTATACGCAAGAACTGAATATAGTTGCCGGAAATCCAAGTTCGAGGCGACGTTCCTATGCAGAGCAGTCCGAGAACCGTTGGAATTGGCTCTTCCACCGAAGCAATCATTCCGCAGGAAGCGAGCCGTTGCTCGTAGGACCGGGCATTGGCAGCAAGCACGTCGGCAGCAACCGCATTAGGCAAATAATCACCCTCAAAAGTTGCGCGACTCAAATCTGCCAATGTGCATGGCGATACCGGGTGCGCTTCAAAGTGAAGATCGCGATAGCGACGTTTTTCGTTAAGGATTCGTTCATCCTGTGCCGAAGCAATTCCGCGACGAGGCCCGGTGCGAATCCAAATGCGACCTTTGAATCGAACTGGAGGCGCATCAGCAGGCCATACAGTAACGACAGCAATTTCAGATCCTTTGAGAACCCTCTTTTCGACAGTCATCGTGGGCGGCGGAAGAATATTGCCATTTGATTTTAAATCAGCCAACGTCTGAAGTAGTTGGTCAGTCACAGGGAGATTTTTTGGAGCGCCTTTGTCATCCACGCCTACAAAAAGCACACCGGTTTTTTGATGATTTGGTAGGTCGTTGGCAAAGGCACAAACCGCTTGTGGTCCTCTTTCCGGAACATCTCCAGCCCAAGCCTCCTTGCGTTCTGCCCTATCTGATTCAACATCAGCAAGCAGTGCTTCAAGTTCATTATCCGTTAAGCGAGTCATGGCAAACCGATACTAGCTCCTTTGCCCCAAGGGAACAAGCATTGCACGACAGCTAATACGCAACCCACGTGATGTGTCGCTAATTCTCCGGCCATTCTTTCTCCACATCAGTCGGCGAAGGCAGTAAAACTTCCGCGTGTTTCGAATCCGTATGGCCACACAAGCTCACAAATATTGACGCCAACGAATTTCCCGGGCACACTTCGCGCCTCTGTGACCTCGCAGGAACACGGATTTCTCCAGCGTTGCTTTGCTTCCCACGCTTTCGACACACTGAAAAAGGCCAAACTTTAAGCCGCCGAGACCAGTGATTTCAAGGATCCATTTGAATTCTTGTATGTGACTGCAGGAAACTTTTCGTCGCGGGACGATGGGGGAGCAATAGTGGGCATTCAACATCACCGTAAAGCAGGCGGTCGACTAGGGTTTTGAGAGGGATTGATTTGCTTGCCTTTCGCCTTCAGGGCCAGGCAGATCTTGCAGCTTGGCCCTGAGATTTCTTCAATTGTGTGGAGAGGGCTTGCGGGTATAGAAAGGATACAATGGAAACACAAAGTAAATTCGGGCGTCGATATGATGCGGAATTCAAGCGGAACGCCGTGGCATTAGTGGAGTCGGGCCGCACCATCACGGAAGTATGCCGGGACCTGGGATGCTCTCAGTGGTCTCTCGGCCGGTGGGTCGAGGCGGCAAAAACCGGCAGGGAACTTGCCGAGCCTAAAACCCTGGCCGCTGAAACTCCTGAACAACGGGAGATTCGCCGGCTCAAACAGGAAAATGATTACCTGCGACGTCAGCGTGACATTTTAAAAAAAGCCTTGGCCATTGTCTCGGACGGGCACCTGAACAGCGCTTCGAACTCATGAACACTCTAAAAGCTCAATATCAGGTCCAGGAACTGGCCCAAACGCTGGAAATCTCTTGCAGCGGATTTTACGCCCATCAACACAAGTCCCAAGGAGTCCGTGCGCAAGAGGACCAATTCCTGGTTCAGCAGATCAAGCCGTTTTTTGAACAAAGCCGGCAAACCTACGGCAGCCCGCGCATCACCGCGGCATTGCGCCGCGGCGGACTCCGTTGTGGCAAAAACCGCATCGCGCGGCTCATGCGCCAAAATCATCTAAAAGCACGGCAAAAACGCCGGTTTGTTCCCCGGACCACTCAGAGCGACCATGATCAGCCGATTGCACCCAATTGGCTGGCCAAGGTCCCCGCACCAACCCGTCCAGATCAGGTCTGGGTCGTGGATCTCACTTATATCGCCACGGGCGAAGGTTGGATCTATTTGGCCGTGGTTCTGGATGCCTGTTCGCGCCGCGTCGTCGGCTGGGCCATGGGCCTTTCCTTGGAAACCATTCTGGTAACAGAAGCCCTGAACCAAGCGCAAAAAAAAACGCCGTCCGGCTCCAGGGCTCCTGCACCACTCGGATCGGGGCGTTCAATATGCCAGTAGTGCGTACCGCGCGCTACTGGCCCATTTAAAAATTACCCCCAGCATGAGCCGACCCGCCAATCCGTATGACAACGCCCTGGCCGAATCATTTATGGCAACATTCAAAACCGAATGCTTTAACCAGACCCCAGCCACGTACCAACAGGCCAAAATCCAGGTCTTCGACTATCTCGAAACCTTCTACAACCCAAAGCGGCTCCACAGCGCCTTGGCCTACCAATCACCTGTGGAATTCGAAAACCATTTCATTTAAACTATTATCAAGAAATCACCCGAAAGCCCCATCCTCGTTTTCGAAGAAAGATCACCCCGACCTCCGATTCCAACCGCAACCATTGCATCGACTTTGAGCCTTGAGACCGGATGGCCTTGGAGTACAAGGCAGGGCGCGAATATTCCCGAGGGGTGTCTCTTCGGTGCCATCTCTGTCTTACACCGGTCCGCCTCAATTGTCGCCTCCCAATGAGCCGCCCGGTTCGCCTGGAAATAATTTTGGATGTGGCACGAAGGCTTCCGCGCGCCGATAACCTTCCGCGATGTCCTCCGGAGGGATTTTCTGGGAGACCGCATCTTGCAGGTGGACGGCGATGGAATTACCCTGTTGGGCTGCCAAAGTAGTCCATTTATATGCTTCGGCGAGATTCCTGGACACGCCACGGCCATAGAAATAGCACGCGGACAATTTTGCTTGCGCCATCGCATCCCCCTGATCGGCCGCCTGGCGTAGCAGGTGAGCTGCCTTTTGAAGATTTGTCGCTACACCCCAACCGTTGAAATAGGTTGTGCCCAAGTTTTCCAGGGCCAACGCATAGCCCTTTTGCGCGGCCATTTGCAACCATTTGAGCGCTTCGGCATTATCTTTTGGCACTCCTTTTCCCTCCTGATAGTACACGCCAAGTTTGGTTTGGGCCCACACGCTCCCTTTTTCGGCCCCTTCCCTGATCCATTTGACCGCTTCGTTTGTATTGGCCTCGACGCCGTCTCCGTTTAAGTACATGATGCAAAGGTAGTCGCAAGCTATCGGAAGGCCAGCGTGGGCTGCTTTGCGAAACCATTCCAAGGCCGAATCGTAATCCTGAGTCGACTCGGTCCCCTGGAAATAAATGACTCCGAGATTGAGCATCGCTTCAGCCGAGCCGTCGGTCGCTGCCTTGAGGTACCAAGCCTTCGCCTGGCCGTGGTCCTGGGAAACGCCCTTCCCGTTATCATAGCAGACACCTAAATTATACTCAGCGCCCGAGTCGCCCTGCTTCGCTGCCTTGCGAAACCATTGGGCTGCCTCCGCAAAATCCTGAGGGACATTGTCGCCGTACAAATACATTTTGGCGAGGTTGTCTTCCGCCACCACGTCGCCCTTTTCGGCGTCGGCCCTGGTGGACTGGAAATCAGGGATATAAGGCGAACCATTTGTGCCTGCACCAAAAGAGCCGTGCGTAAAAAATAACGCCGTGACGAGAACAATTGCCGGAGTGCACCAGTTCGAGAGCGCCATTGATTTCATGAAGGGATTTTATAGATAAAATGAAAGAACAACAGAACTAATCAGTTTTATGGGTTTGGCATCAACGCTAGCAGGCCTGGTATCACTGGAGAGCACCGAGTGCTATGGACACCAAAGGAGTTAAAAAGGACTACGCCGTATTATTACCAGTGGCAATGGAATGGCAGTAACATCGCAAATGCCAATGGGCCGACCTTGAGCCTGCCAGATGCCGTCCGCGCGGACGACGGCGTTTATTCCGTCTTCGTCTCAAACACTTATTCGGGAATCCAGAGCAGCAACGCCGTTCTGACCGTTTTTCTGGCCCAACGCTTTGGCCAGCCGCAGGTCCTGCCGGGCAACCAAATTCAACTCCTGTTCGCCGACGCGGATGGCGGGGCGATGCTCACGTCGAACGACCTGGCCACGTTTTCCGTGCTGGCGAGCACGAACCTGGTCGATTGGTTCGCCGTCACCAATGCG
>DASYZW010000806.1:0-1518 GCA_035945915.1 Verrucomicrobiia bacterium
AGGATGAAATAGACCTTGCGGTCACGGTCATCGAAAAAAAAGCCGCAGGCGGGTTCCAGTCCATGACGCTGCTCGAATTGCCGCTGGTGCTTCTGGTGCAAAAAGAAAGCCCTTACCGGTCAGTGGAGGAACTCTGGCGACGCGACAAAATTGACGAACCGCTTATCTGCCTGCCCGCAGTCGAAAGCATCTGTAAAACCTTCCAGGACGAACTGCAAAAACGAAAGGTGGATTGGTTCCCGGCGATTGAGGCCAGCTCCGTGGATTTGATTGAAGTTTATGCGGCCAGCGGCCTGGGCATTGGCGTGTCAATTGCGATCCCGAGCAAAAAACTAAACCCTGCAGTGCGTGCCCTGCCCTTGGACGGGTTTCCCCCGCTTGTCGTTGGCGCCCTGTGGCGGGGCCGGCGAAGCCCGCTCGTTGATGTTTTTCTTACTGAAGCCCAAAAACGCGCCAAACAGATTTGGGGTCCCGGAAAAAAGAGTTAAGGTTATTTCGCCGACGCCGCGTTTTCCGGCCGCAGAATAACCTCCCGCCCTTTCCAGCTTGGAACACCGATTTTATTGAACTGGCCCAGCCGATAACGCCATGAAATTCCGTAAAAGGGATTTCCCGTCGGCCAAAATGAAATGATGTCCACGCCAAGCTGCTTCGCCATTTCAATCGCGCGCGCGATCGTTTTAGGTGAATCATTCCAATTAAACAAAAGATACTTCCATTCGAGAACAGGTTTCGCCAAGCCCCGCGCGTCCCGATACGCGACCATTTGTTTCATGGCATCATAGGCCTTTTCGAAACTGCCGCGTTTCATGTATTTTCCGCACATTTCGTCGCTAATACCGTGAACGGAAAATTGAATGTCGCTCAAATTCAGCGCCGCTTCGCGCTTGGCGTCTGAGTTTAACAAAACACCATTTGTGGAGATGCGAATGTACGCGTTTGGATTCTTCGACCGCAACAACGGCAACTCCTGGCAAATGCCGGGCGAGAGAAAGGGTTCGCCAAGATTCAAATAAAAAATCCGCTGCATACCGAGCCGCGCCGCGATGTCCGCCATCTGCCCGAGTTGGTCCAGGGGCATCGTTTTCCGGGTCCGGATGTTTGCCGCGCCCTCGCGCGCGCAGCCAATGCAATCCACATTGCAAATGACGGTGTTTTCCAGAAGCATGCCGCGGTAGGGCAAACGCGGCTTCGATAACGTTTCTCCACGCTTGAGCGCGCGCAATTCGCAGCGGGCGCAGGTTGGAATCGGAATTTTTCCGCGGGCAAGTTCATCACGAAACCGCTGGGCTGTTTCGCCAAAAAAGATTTCTTCGAAAGAATTCTTTTTCAAATCGCCAATGTGGCCGGTGCCATCGTAGTCCTGGCAATTGCACGAAACGGTCAAATCCGAATTGATCGTGATATTATATTCGGATTCACCCTGGAGGACCGTGCAGACATACTTTTGACCCGTGATTTTTGCGCGAATTTCGAGCCAACGCGACATCGTCCAGCGAACGACCTCGCTGACGCGCC
>DASYZW010000807.1:0-13239 GCA_035945915.1 Verrucomicrobiia bacterium
TGCTGGCGTCAGAACTGGTGTTAGCGCTTCGCGAACGGTGGCCGGGCGCGCATTTTTTTGGAGCGGGCGGTCCAGAAATGGAGGCAGCCGGCGTCGAATTGCTGTTTGACATGCGGGAACACGCGGTCCTCGGCATCCCCACTCCCGGTAAATTGCTCGCGCTTCGATACGTCGCCGGCCAATTGCGTTCGCTCGCGGTTGAACGCAAGGCGGACGCAGTGATCGGTGTCGATTACGGCGGATTCAATTTGCGGCTGGGTCATTCCATCAAACAGTATGCCCGAAATCATCCCCGGACAGATTGGAGCCCTAAACTGGTTCAATTTGTCTCGCCGCAAGTGTGGGCGTCCCGGCCCGGCCGTGCGCAGTTGTTGGAAGCCGACTACGACCTGCTTCTGAGTATTTTCCCGTTCGAAAAAGCCTGGTACGCGGATCGCGCTCCGAAATTGCGCGTGGAGTTCGTTGGTCATCCCATGGTGGATCGAATGAACCTGAACTCCATCGTCCCGGGTCCGCGGTCTGAAGCGAAACGTCCGGAAATCTTATTGTTGCCAGGAAGTCGAAAAGGCGAATTGAAAAAACATCTGCCGGTCATGCTCGGGGCTTTAAAGTTGATTCGACAAAAGCTGGCGTCAGCCGGCGCTAAAATGGTTTTGCCCAACGAAGAATTGAAAAGGCTTGTGCCGACGCCGTTACCTGATGTTGAAATTCAGGTCGGCCGCCTGCCGGAGGCACTGGCCCAGGCTGATCTGGCCATTTCGAAAACAGGAACCGTGACCATGGAATGCGCCTTCTTCGGCGTACCCGCCGTCACGATATATAAAAAGACGTTCCTGGGCCTGGCCATCGCGCTTGGTATCGTAACCGTAAAATCACTCACCATGCCAAACCTCATGGCGGGCGAGGAAGTGTACCCGGAATTCATCCAGTCGGCTGCCACATCCGAAAATGTCGCGCGCGCGGCGATGGACTTGCTGCAAAACGAATCGCGCCGCGCGAATCTTAAATCCCAACTGACAAAGATCGTCGCCTCGCTCGGCGAACCGGGCGCCAGCCGTCGCGCGGCGGCGGCAATCTCCCGCTTGTTCCCATGAAAGACCTGCCGCCGCGCTGGATTATAGTTAAAGCGGTTTTGTTTTTAGTCATCGGGGTCGTGGCGGCAATCTTGATCTTCACGGACCATCCGAATTGGCGGACAGCAGCCTTGCTTGCCGTAACCATCTGGAGCTTTTGCCGGCTATACTATTTCGCATTTTATGTTATCGAAAAGTACGTGGATCCGGCCTGCAAATTTTCCGGGCTGATTTCTTTTCTTAAATATTGGTTCGAGCGACGGCGATAGTTGGACGGAGCATGGAGGATTAAGAATAGAAATAGAAGAAGACAGGCGGATCGTTTAAAGCAAAAAGAACATGCCGGCGTCAGATGAAACGGTGTTAGAAATTGTCATCCCGCATTCCGGCGGATATGCTCTGCATCAGTGTTGAACACCCAACAGCTTGGCGCGCTTCTGGCCACGAATTGCGAGGTGGCCGTGGACAATCTTACCCGCCAGCTATACGCGACGGATGCGTCGCCATATCAAATTGTGCCACTGGCAGTGGCCTTTCCCAGGAGCGCGCGCCAGGCGAGCGCGATCATTCAGGCGGCGGCGCACGCAGGCGTTCCGGTGATTCCCCGCGGAGCGGGCACGGGACTCTCTGGCGGGGCCATCGGCGAAGGGTTGGTGGTCGATTTTGCACGGCATAATCGCGACATTGGCCGGCTGGACCTGGAACGGCGCACGGTACGCGCCGGGCCGGGCGTCATCCTCGACCAGCTCAATGCCTATTTGCGGCCCCATGGTTTTCGTTTTGGTCCCGACGTGGCGCCCAGTTCGCGAGCGACGCTTGGGGGCATGATCGCAAACGATTCGTCCGGCGCCCACACTCCCGTTTACGGCACGACCGGGCTGCATGTCTCCGGCCTGGATATCGTCATGGCCGACGGGAAAATGGTGGAAGTGCGCGAAGACAGCGACACATTGCCGAAACAACGCGGCCTGCTCGAAAGCATCGTTTCATTCAATGAGCTGGCCATTGCGGAACATTTTCCGCCCGGCCTTTTGAAGCGCTGGCCGGGATACGCCCTGGCCAGGGCGCTGGAAAATCCGTCCAACCTTCTTCGGATCCTGTCTGGCAGCGAAGGCACTTTGGCCGCAATCACGTCGGCTGAACTCAAAATTGTTCCCCTGCCCGACGAACGCGGCGTGGGACTGTTCTTTTTTGATTCTATCTCCGAGGCAATGCAGGCGACGGAGGAATTGCTCGACCTGAAGCCGGCGGCAATCGAACACATCGACCGGCCGCTGTTTGATCAAACGCGCGGCCACCGGGAATTTCAGGCCGCGCGCGATTTGATGGAGCTGGACGCCAAACCGTGCGAAGCGATTTTAATCGTCGAATTCTTTGAAGGCGCCAAAGAGGGACTGCTGCAATTGCAGAAAAAAAAACTGGGGGTGCGAAAGTTGATCCTCGAAACCCAGGCCCAGGCCAACCTGGTCTGGGAAGTTCGCAAAGCCGGACTCTCGCTGCTCACCAGCCGCAAAGGGGACGCCAAACCCGCCTGCTTTATCGAAGACGCAGCGGTGCGTCCGCGGGACCTGCCGGCCTACGTTAAAGCTCTTGAGGATTTGATGAGCCGGGTGGACGTTAGCGCGTCGTACTACGGGCATGCGGCATCGGGCCTGTTGCACGTGCGACCGGTGCTGGATCTGCACAATGCCGGGGACCTGAAAAAATACCGGCAAATCGCCGATGAAGTATCGGCGTTAGTCTTGCAGTTCAAAGGTTCGCTTGCGGGTGAGCACGGCGTGGGAATTGCCCGCACAGAATTCCTGAAACAGCAGGTTGGGGAAGAACTTTACGAGTTGATGCGCGAGATCAAACGATCGTTTGATCCCAATAACATTTTTAATCCCGGCAAAATTGTTTCGGACGGGCGTTATGAAATCGACAAACACCTGCGAATGGGCGCGGGCTATAAATTGACGCTCCCGTTTGAACCGCGATTGGCCTTTGCCGCGCGGGATGGCTCATTTGTCGCGAATTTGGAACAGTGCAACGGCAGTGGAGCGTGCCTGAAAATGACGCCAACCATGTGCCCGACGTACCTGGCCACAGGGGAAGAAATCATGGCCACGCGCGGACGCGCCAATATCATTCGCGCAGCGCTGGAAAGGCGGGAAATTCAAGACCCGTTGCGGTCAGAAGAACTGGACTCGGCATTGAGCAATTGCCTTTCCTGCCGCGCCTGCACGACCGAATGTCCGTCCAATGTCAACCTGCCGCTCCTGAAGGCGGAAATGCTCCACGCCCGGATTCGGCGCGATGGCCTGACTTTGCGCGACCGAATGCTAAGTGATGTGGACAACCTTGGGCGGGTCGGCTGCGCATTGCCCGGTCCGGCGAATTTCGTCATCAACTCAGGACTCTTTCGTGCCACGATTGGGAAGATGCTGGGCTTCGCCCCGCAACGCACTCTCCCGCCATTCGCAAAGAAGAGATTCGACCGATGGTTCGCCAAACGCAAGAACCGCCCCGCGCCGACGCGCGGGCAGGTGGTCCTATGGGACGACACGTTCGTGCGATATTACGAACCCAACATTGGCATGGCGGCGGTTGCCGTGCTGGAAGCGGCCGGATTTGAAGTCGTGTTGCCGGCCGGTCGCAAGTGCTGCGGCCGGCCCGCATTCAGCCAGGGTAATCTGGACGAGGCCGGGCGGCTGGGCAGCCACAATTTAGGGGCATTGGCGATGACCGGTGACGCTCCGATTCTCTTCCTTGAACCCTCATGCTATTCCATGTTTGCCGAGGATTATCACGAGTTGAAGCTGCCGGGAGCCGGGCTGATTTCTTCACGATGTTTTTTGTTCGAAGAGTTCATGGATAATCTTTTGGCAAACGAGCCGGAAGCGCTGACTTTTGACGGAGAACCTGACCGGATCGCCATTCACGCGCATTGCCACGCGAAGTCCATGATGAAGACCGATTGCATGAAAAACCTCGCTGGCCGGCTGCCCAATCGCACGGTCACCTTGATAAATTCAGCCTGCTGCGGCATGGCCGGCGCTTTCGGGATGCTCGAATCGAAATATGAATTGTCCCTGAAAGTGGCGCATCCGCTCGTCGAGATGCTAAAGGCATTGCCCTTCAAAACGATCGTCGTCGCTTCAGGCACAAGCTGCCGCCATCAAATCCAGCATCTTGTGCCGGTCAAACTTCGCCATATGGCTGAAGTATTGGCGGAATCATTGACGCAGTAAAAACGCTGCAAATCCTCCCCCTTGCAACGGAACACATTCTGGCTCAAGGTTTAAACAGTTTCATGAATCCAGTAGTTGCGCAACGGCAATGATTCTGATTTTCTATTGAAAGTTAGATGGAATGAAATTCAGCATGCAGCAAATGGCTTCGGTGGAGTCCGAAATCCTCAAACAGGTACGGGCGCATCCGGGCATTTCAAGAGTTTCACTCGCGCGCAAACTGCAAATTGCTCCCTCCACAGTCGGAAATTATACGGCGCGCCTGATCGCCGAAGGATTCATCATCGAAGACCCCGACAAGCTGGATTTCGAAATGGGCCGTCCCCCGACCGCATTGCGGTTAAACCCGGACGGCGGCCAATTCATTGGAGTGGATTTCGAAGCGCGCAATATCATGGCAATGGCCGTGGACTTTTCAGACCGGCCGCTGAAACAGGCGCACAAGGACATCGAACAATCCGATTCGGTGCAGGCCATCATCGGGAAAATTGAGCACGCGATCGAACAAGTGTTGCCGGACAACCAGGGACGATTGCTGGCCATCGGCATCGGCGTGCCCGGCCTGGTCAACCCGGGAAAAGGCATCGCCGTGCACTATAAATACATCAGTGACTGGCAGAATGTTCCACTGGCCGCGCCTTTGGCGAAAAAATTTGGCGTGCCGGTTTATCTGGAGAACAATGCGCGCTCCATGGCGCTGGCGGAATTGTGGTTCGGCCAGGGCCGGGGACAAAAAGACTGGCTCTGCATCGGGATCCGAAGCGGCATCGGCGCCGGGATCGTGGCGGGCGGACATTTGCAGCGTGGCGCTAACAATCGCGCCGGGGAGATCGGACGCTGGGTCTGCCCGAAACCGTCCAAAACGGCCAATTTCTTTTCAGACAACGGTGAAACCTCCTCCCGAAAAATGGAGCTTCAGGAAGTCGCCTCAGTCCGGGCGATTCTAACCGCCCTGGAACGCGCGAAACAGTCAGGCCGAAAAACATTGTTGTCGCGCCGGGACGGCCCGCTGACCTTTCAGGACGTGCTGGACGCGGCCAAGCAACGCGATCATCTCACGCTGGAAATCATCGGGGTTGCGGCGGAAACATTGGGCTGGGCCGTGAGCGAATTGTCGTTCGCGCTGAATCCGTCCCGGGTGATCCTCGCAGGACCGTTGACTTTGCTCGGAGAAATCATGCTGCAACCGCTCCGTGAAAACGCCCAGGATTTATTGCAGGAATCCGGCGCCGACGTCCCGGCGATTGTCAATTCCACCATGGGTGAATACAGCGGCGCGCTCGGCGCCGCGGCCCTGGCGGTGCATGAGTGGAAACCGCGGCCGGTTTGACGCTTTCTATTTTTTGAAAAATGGGGCGAACAATTCGATGGGTAACGGGAGGAATGTCGTCGTATTATGTTCGCCCGCCATTTCCCGCATGGTTTGAAGATAGCGCAGTTGCAATGCCATCGGTTCCTTGCTGATGACGGCGGCAGCCTGCGCCATTTTTTCGGCGGCTTGAAATTCACCCTCGGCGTTGGTGATCTTGGCCCGTCGCTCGCGTTCAGCCTCGGCCTGTTTGGCCATTGCCCGTTTCATGCTGTCCGGCAACGCCACGTCTTTGACTTCCACCGCGGTCACTTTGATGCCCCAGGGTTCGGTCTGGCGATCAATAATTTCCTGCAATTTTTGATTGATAACGTCGCGCTGGGACAGCAAGTCATCGAGCGGCGCCTGGCCGAGAACGCTGCGCAAGGTCGTTTGCGCAATGAGCGAGGTGGCTTTCCAGAAATTTTCCACCTTCACAACTGCATCGTTGGGATTGACGACGCGAAAATAGACGACGGCGTCTACCGTCGCCGGCACATTGTCTTTGGTCATGATTTCCTGTTTGGAGACGTCAATCGTAACCACGCGCAAGTCCATTTTAACAATGCGGTCCACGAGCGGAATCAGGAAAATCACGCCCGGCCCCTTGGCTCCCTGCAGTTTGCCCAAACGGAAAATGACTCCCCGCTCGTATTCGCGAAGGACCCGAAGGGCCTGCGGCAAAATGATTACGAAAAAGACAAAGGCGATGATGATAACGGCCAATATGAACCCGCCGCCGATGAGATGTCCGATTACGTTCTGGTCCTGTTCCATAGTTTTATTGGTTAAGTCGTTTTAGGTTTTACTTTCAACGTCAATCCTTCAAGGCCGGTCACTTCGACAATTTGCCCGGCTTCGACGGGAACCTCGCTCACGGCGTTCCAAAGTTCGCCTTCGATGAACACCTTCCCGCCGGCGGTATCAATGCGGGACCGGGCGGGCACATTTTTGCCGATCATAACTTCCGCACCCGCGCGAATCGGCAGATATTGCGCGCGGATGCCTTTGCTGACAAAAAAGACGAAAAAGGCAGCCGTGACAAGCGTGGCGGCAATCACCCATGTCATCGGCAAAGTGTAACCGGCGGGCTCATGTTTGAATAGCATCAATGCGCCTAGAAAAAAAGCGATAATCCCGCCGCCGGTCAGGACCCCGTGCGTGGGCGCAAATATGTCTATGATAAACAGCGCTACGGCCAGCACAATGAGAGCGACTCCGGCGATATTCAGTGGCAGCGTAGACGACATATACAAAAGCAGGATGATCGCGAATGCGCCGGCCACGCCCGGGAAGACGGCCCCGGGATGGCTTAATTCAGCGATGATACCGTATATGGCTACCAGCATGAGCAGCATCATGACTTCCGGTTGCCAGAATATCTGGAACAGTTGCTCGGACATGACCATGGGTATTTCCAAAACCGTCGCGCCGGCCGTCTTGAAAATTTTCCCGTTCACCGAGCGCCCATCCAGTTTTCCGAGCAAGTCCGGAACATTGGTGGCAACCAGGTCGATGACTTTCAGTTTGAGCGCTTCCTCGGATGTGATGGCCGCGCTTTCCCGGACGGACGATTCCGCCCACGTCACATTGCGCTTGCGTTTTTCGGCGATGCTCTGAATGACTTTGGCATACATGTTGCCAATTTTTTGCATCATGATGCTATTGGTGGTTTCCTCCTGTTCATTACCCATTTCAACGGGGTGGGCGGCGCCGATTTGAGTATGGGGCGCCATCGCGGCGACATCCGCCGCGAGCGTAATGTAACAACCGGCGCTTCCAGCCATTGCGCCCTCTGGAGCCACATAGACAACGGTCGGGACGGGAGACGCGTAAAACGCGCTGACGATATCATCCATGGAATTGGCCAGGCCGCCCGGCGTATCCAATTCAACAATCAGGCATTGATCGTCCTGGGACCGGGCCACGTCGAGCGCGCGGGAAATGTAGTTGGCAGTGGCAGGTCCGATCGGCCCGTGGATCCGGATGAGCCCGACCTGCGCGGCCTGAAGGGCTGCGGCGCAAAAGACCAGCGCGATGGAAATCCAACGTTTCATAAAGGCCTCGTATAAACATGCGGCAAAGCCAAACGGTGTGCAAATGAATTTGAAGGCACTGCATTGGTGCTGCCGAAGCAATTTCAGGACAAGATTCCGGGGGAATTGGCGCATGTTGACTCTTGGGAAGACCTTACCCAACGGGCAGGAGGTTTTTGAATTGGTTGACGCATCACCGTGCTTACCGGGCGCGTGCTTTAAGCGCTAAACCACGCTGAAACTGCTTGATGCAGGGGTGGATAAATGTATAATATCTGTTCTGCTGATTTCGCCCGGTTACAGTGGGTTGGTAGCTCAGTTGGTAGAGCAGTGCCCTTTTAAGGCATTGGTCCAGGGTTCGAGTCCCTGCCAACCCACCATTTCCCCCCTTTTTGTATCGAATGTTCATCCGATAGGCGCGCAAGGCCCAATCATGCTATTATTATACAGATTTCCCGGTTAACGGCATAAGCATTTGAATATCGCGGCTTCAGCGTCATCTGGAGTCCAGACGGATTCGTCTGATTCCCGGCAGCCCGGTTTTTTCCCAAAGGGCTGCGTCCTGTTTTTGTTCGTTGTCCTGAACTTTCCGCCCTTCGCCATGGCCCTGACGAACAACCTGGCGTTGACCCCGCCCATGGGCTGGAATGACTGGAACGCCTACCATTGCGGCATCAGCGAAAATGCGGTGACAAATAACGCGGCCATCATAGTCGCCAATGGGCTTAAGGCTGCCGGATACCAATACGTGGACATTGACGATGGATGGGCGTCATCGAGGGACTCAAACGGCGTTATTCAGGCTTACACAAACTTTCCCGGCGGCATTAGCATGGTTGCCAGCTATGTTCATTCGCTCGGTCTCAAACTCGGGGTTTATACCGATGACGGAACGAACACTTGTTCCACCTGTATCTCCGAGCTTTACAATCCGGTGGGAAAAGATCCGGGCAGTTTCAATTACGAGTATCTGGACGCCTTTACATATGCGCAGTTCGGCGCGGATTATCTCAAGGACGATAATTGCAATGCCTTCGGTGAAAGCGGCGAGACGGTTTATGGCCGGATGAGCGACGGCTTGATGAAAAGCGGCCGGCCCATGGTATTTTGCCTTTGCGGCAGCCAGAACGGCAACGCCAAGATGTACCAATCCTGGTCACCGGACGTGGGAAATTACTGGCGCACCACCGGAGACATCGGCAGCACATTCGCCAGTATGATTTCACATATCGATCCGAACAGCATGACCGCATTTGTCGCGGGACCGGGCCGTTGGAATGACCCGGACATGCTGGAGATCGGCAATGGCGAGTTCGCTACGAACCTGGCCGCCGCCCGGACACATCTCACGATGTGGTGCGAGATGGCCGCGCCTCTCATCATGGGCAACAATCTCACGACCATGTCGGCGCAGACGCTGCAAATTCTGACAAATTCCGAGGCCATTGCGGTGGACCAGGATCCCGCGGGCGAACAAGGTGTTTTAGTCGGCGGCGTGAAGGACAGCGCGGAGGTTTGGAGCAAGCCTTTGGGCTATGATTTCACCACGCGTGCCGTGGCTTTACTGAACCGGAACACGGCCAATTCAGCGGTCATAACCTGTAGTTTCACCAATCTGGCATTCCAGGCCGGCACGACGGCCACGGTGCGTGATTTATGGGCGCACCAGGACCTGGGCACATTTACCAACAGCTTCACGGCCACAGTCCCGCCCTACACTGCAATGCTTCTTAAAATTGTCGGCACACCAGTCACATCACCGCCGCCCGGCACCAATTATTTGAGCGATGAGCAGCCGATTTATGCCTACACCGGCGCGGGAACGATCGAGCCGGATAAAAGCATTGGTGGCGCCACCATCACGCTCGGCGGCGTCAGTTATCCGCACGGCATTGGTGTCAATTCATTCTCCGGCGTGGAATATAATCTGGGAGGGGTCTGCTCTCGTTTCCAGTCGACCATTGGCATCGACAATGAGGTAGGCAGCAAAGGCACCGTTATTTTCGAGGTGTTCGCGGACGGCGCCAGGATATTCAAAAGCGGCGTGATGGCCGGCGGATCGCCCGCCCAAAATATCGACCTCGACGTCACCGGGGTGCGACGTTTGACATTGGGCGTGGACGACGCCGACGATGGGAACAGCTATGACCACGCCGATTGGGCCGATGCGCTCGTGATTGCCACGAATACACCGCAATTGCCGGAAACACCGACCGGACTGACTGCCAGTTCCGGGAATGCCATTATATTGAACTGGGAACCGAGCCTGGCTGCAATCACCTATAACGTGAAGCGCGCATCCGCAAGCGGCGGCCCGTATACCACCATCGCCAACGTTCCCATCGCCACGTACACCGACAGCAACATCGTTAGTGGCGCAACCTATTACTATGTGATTTCCGCCGTGAGCAGCCTGGCTGAAGGATCGAATTCGGTGGAAGTCGCCGCCGAACCGTGCGCTGTGCCCCCGCCACCCACAAACATCGTAGCCGGTGCGACTAATTCCCAGGTGACCGTCACGTGGAATTCCTCCGCTGGCGCGACGAGCTATGACGTTTATCGCTTTACCGGCAGCACGCCGCCGGTCGAGATCGGTTCCGGCGTGCTGACGACAAATTTCACAGACGCAACGGCCGGCCCGGCCGAGACGAATTATTATCTTATCACCGCGGCCAACTCCTGCAACCAAAGCGGTTGGTCGGCATTTGCCGGCGTCGTGACGCCGCCTGTGGCGCCGACAGCTTTGACTGCGACTCCGGGAAACAACGAAGTGGAACTCAATTGGACCGCGCCGCCGGGCGCCGCAGCCTTCAACGTAAAACGCTCGACTATAAATGGAGGTCCTTACCTCACAATCGCCGCCAACGTTATCGGAAGCGGTTACTCTGATTTTTCAGTGGCGAACGGCATTCCATATTACTACGTCGTCTCGGCGCTCGATTCCGGTGGCGAAAGTCCAAATTCACTCCAGGCCAGCGCGACGCCCATCGCGCCTGTGACCGCTTACTGGACAAATACGGCGACTGCAACGCCGCAAAATTGGAACGTCAATGTAAATTGGACCAATGCGCCGGTCTTTCCAAACAGTGTCGGAGAATTGGCTGTAATTACCTCACCAATTCCAGCTCCGCAAACTATCAATTTGAACCAACCCATTAGCATCGGTTCATTACAAATTGGCGCGGCCAACGGCGCGGCAAGTTATCTTATCGCCGCCAACGGAGGATCGCTGCAGTTAAGCGCCGTCAGCACGATGGTTCTAACCCAGCTCCCATCATCACACGGGGACATATTGGCCACACCGGTGTCCATCACAACGAATCTGGTAATCATCAATGATTCGGACAATCCGCTCACCCTGGCCGGACCGCTGACCAGTGCCGGAGGCGCCGTGACGCTCGGCAGTGGAATCCTTCAGGTGGGCGACAGCACAACCAACGGGAGCCTGGGTTCAGTCAATGTCACAAATAGCGGGACATTGATTTTTAATCGCAGCGATAATGTGACCGTGTCCGGCGTCATTTCCGGCGCCGGGGCGGTCATACAATCCGGCGCAGGCACTCTGGCGTTGAGCGCTTCCAATGCGTTCACCGGCGGCATGACGATTCAAAATGGAACTGCTCAAGCGGACAACGCTTCGGCGATGGGCGCCCTCGGTGGCGTAGTGGTTATCACCAACAACGGCACTCTCGACGTAAACGGTTTCGCTATCACGAACGTCGCCGTCACAGTTACCGGGTGGGGGGCGAACAGCAACGGCGCGATTATCAGCAGCAGCTCTTCCAGCCAGCTCCATGCAATTCAAAGCGTCACGTTGGCAGGTGACACCGCATTCGGCGGTCCCGGAAACTGGCTGGCAAGCGGCAATCCTGGCCGGTGGGACATTCGCAATGCCGGCACGACTCTCAACATGAGCGGTGGCAAGCCGTTCAATCTCTATAAAGTTGGCAGCAACCAGGTATCGTTTGTGAGCGTAGCGATTGATACGAATCTGGCCAATGTGGATATCCGGCAGGGTATGTTGGGGTTCGAAGCCGGTTCCACGTCCATGGGTAATCCGGCGAGCAATTTGATCGTGCGCGCGGGCGCGACGCTGGAGTTTTACCAATCGACCGCCGCCAGAAACAGTTATACGAAGCAATTCGTGCTCTACGGAAACGGGACCACACCCTCAATCACGAATTGGCCCGGGGGCGGCAACTCAACCATCTCCGGCCAAATGACCCTCAACGGCAATTGCGTCATTGGCGTTAACGGCACGTCGTTCACCAACAATTGCATCATCGTCGGCAGCGGCGGTCTTATCAAAACCGGCGTCCAACCGCTGACGTTGGGCGGAGCAGACACATTTACCGGCACAACGACGCTGGACGGCGGCAAAACGATCCTTTCGAATATGGGCTCCCTCGCCGCCAGCGCGACGATCATCGTGAATGCCGGCGCGATCCTCGACGCGAGCGCGCGCACGGACGCGATCTTGACCGTTGCCGCCGGCCAGACGTTAACCGGAAACGGCGCCGTGATTGGAAGCGCCCAAATTGCCGGCGGCGCAACCCTCGCCCCCGGCGGCGCGTTGACCAGTTTGGTGTTCAGCAATGATCTAACTCTGGAGGACGGCAGCACCACGATAATCGAAATCAGCAAATCCTCCAGCGCGACCAACGATTCAGCCCAAATCGCCGGAACTTTGAACTACGGCGGGATTCTCGTTTTGACCAACATCGGCGGCGTTCCATTGGTCGCAGGCGACACTTTCAAATTATTCAATGCGTCGAAGTACCTCGGCGCATTCACCAGTGTTTCGCCCGCGATTCCTGACCTGAACCTGGCGTGGAACACAAACAACTTGAGCAGCGGTATCTTGAGTGTAATTGCCATGCCCACGAAACCACCGCAATTCAGTGGTTTCGCAAGCCGGGGAGGCAACTTGATATTCAGCGGCTCCAATGGCGTGCCGAACTGGACATACCGCGTGCTCGCGTCAACGAATTTGGAGCTGCCGTTGTCGGACTGGATCACGTTCTCAACCAATTCGTTCGATAGCGCGGGGGATTTTTCGTTCACCAATCCGCCCATTCCCGGAATGCCGCAAATGTTCTATTTGCTAAGGCTGCAATGAAGGCGAAGAAACGGCTTGGGTTTCTGATCGTTTGGCAAACCGGGACCGCCTGGCTTCTGGCCGCATGTCAGATTTCCAGCGCGCAGACTTCCCCGATCTTCAACGTAATGAACTACGGCGCCACGGGCAATGGTACGACCCTCGACAGCCCCGCAATCAACGCGGCAATTGCCGCGGCCGGCACAGCAGGCGGTGGTACGGTCACGTTTCCGCCTGGAACCTATTTGTGCGGTTCCATCCACCTGACAAATTGCCCGGCCGATCTCACTCTATATTTAAGCAACAACGCTGTCATTTGGGCATCGGCAACGAATATCGACCAGCACGAATCCAGCCCATACGCCGGCTATCAGGATGACGGGCACACATGGTTTCAGGACGCGTTAATTTGGGGCGAATACTTGAATCATTTTACAATTGCCGGCCCCGGAAA